>JBKOYU010001078.1:0-12478 GCA_046725575.1 Actinomycetota bacterium
GGAACGACCGGCCACCTGGAAAGTTCTGACGCTCGGCGCTGCCCTCACCGGCCTGAGCGTCTCGGGCGCTCAAGCCGCACAGGCAGACACCGGATCTGCAGGTACCGCGCCCGCATCGGTGAGCGCAGCCACCGATCTCAACGCACCGCTGTTCGATAGCCCCTGGGGGTCGTGGGGGTCACCGTGGATTCCCGGGGAAAACCTCGGCCACTGGGTCCCGTGGCGCCCAGGGCAGATCGTTGACAACTGGGTACCGTGGATCCCCGGTCCTTGGGGGCCTTGGCGTTGAGCGGGAAGACGACGAGCCGCTAGCCGTCACGTCGTTGGCGTCTTTCGCGCCCGCCTGTTGATCCGCAGTACGCGTCCGCTCAGCCCTCGATGAAGCCCTCGAGCTGTGTGCGGGCGATGTCGTCAGGCAGCTGCTTCGGCGGGCTCTTCATCAGGTACGCCGACGCCGCCACCACGGGGCCGCCGATGCCGCGGTCCTTGGCGATCTTCGCCACGCGCACCGCGTCGATGATGACGCCTGCGGAGTTCGGCGAGTCCCACACCTCGAGCTTGTACTCCAGGTTCAGTGGCACGTCGCCGAAGGCGCGGCCCTCCAGTCGGACATAGGCCCACTTGCGGTCGTCGAGCCAGCCGACGTGATCGGACGGGCCGATGTGCACGTCCTTGGTTTTGAACTCCCGCTGCAGGTTCGAGGTGACGGCCTGCGTCTTGGAAATCTTCTTCGACTCCAGCCGCTCGCGCTCGAGCATGTTGAGGAAGTCCATGTTGCCGCCGACGTTGAGCTGCATCGTGCGATCCAGCTGCACGCCGCGGTCCTCGAACAGCTTGGCCATCACGCGGTGGGTGATCGTCGCGCCGACCTGACTCTTGATGTCGTCGCCGACGATCGGCACACCCGCGTCCTCAAACTTCTTGGCCCACACCGGATCCGATGCGATGAACACCGGCAGCGCGTTGACGAACGCCACACCGGCGTCGATCGCGCACTGGGCGTAGAACTTGTCGGCCTCCTCGGAGCCCACCGGCAGGTAGGACACCAGCACGTCGACGTTGTTCTCCTTGAGCACCTTGACGACGTCGACCGGGTCGGCGTCGGACACCTCGATGGTGTCGGCGTAGTACTTGCCGATGCCGTCGAGCGTCGGGCCGCGCTGCACCGTGACGTTGGTGGGCGGCACGTCGGCGATCTTGATGGTGTTGTTCTCCGACGCGTAGATCGCCTCGGAGAGGTCGAAGCCGACCTTCTTGGCGTCGACGTCGAAAGCGGCGACGAACTTCACGTCCCGGACGTGATACGGGCCGAGCCGGACGTGCATCAGGCCGGGCACCGTGGCCGTCTCGTCGGCGTCGTGGTAGTACTGCACGCCCTGCACCAGCGAGGATGCGCAGTTGCCCACACCGACAATCGCGACCCGCACCTCGGTGTTCTCCGTCATGACGACTTCTCCCTCTCCGTAACTCGGTAGTGCTTACGGCTGCTCGGCGCGTCCCTGCGCCGTTCGTTCCGCCGCTATCAATTCGTTGAGCCATTTGACTTCGCGCTCGCTGGACTCCAACCCGAGCTGGTGTAGCTGCCGGGTATAGCGATCGAGCGAGCTGCTGGCCCGCGCCACTGCTTCACGCAGGCCCTCGCGGCGTTCCTCCACCTGACGACGGCGCCCCTCCAAGATCCGCATCCTGGCCTCGGCCGGGGTGCGGTTGAAAAACGCGAGGTGAACGCCGAACCCGTCGTCGGAGTAGTTCTGCGGACCGGTATCGGCCACCAGTTCAGCGAAGCGCTGCTTACCAGCATCGGTGAGCCGGTACACGCGTCGCGCGCGGCGCATCTTCGGGATCCCCTCCGGCGCGACGTCCTCGACGATCAGGCCGTCGGCCTGCATGCGCCGCAGCGCCGGGTAGAGCGAGCCGTAGGAGAACGCCCGAAAGGCGCCGAGCAAGCCGGTCAGCCGTTTACGCAGCTCGTAGCCGTGCATCGGCGATTCGATCAGAAGGCCCAGGATGGCGAGCTCCAGCACCGAATCACCTCCTTTGCTTGGCCGCTGCGACGGTTCGACACCTCGGCCCATCGTATCGCGCCGATATATTCGGCGCTACATCGGTGGCACCGCGGAGGGATGGGCGCTCAGCGTCAGGACCCTGGGGGGCGGACCTGCTTGGTGCTGCCGTCGGCGTTGAGCTCGATGGAGCCACTGCCGAAGTCGCTGGACACGTATATGTCGATGTCCAGCGCTCCCGGAGGCGCGGTCTCATCGCTGCTCGGCTCGATGATCAGGTAGGTGCTCTCGACGTCGGACGGTTTCATCTCGAGGGTCTCCGGCGCCCCGCGCAGCACGCCGACGACTGCCTGCGCGTCGAACTTGGACAGGTCGACCAGCTTGTCGGTGCTGTCTGTGGCAGAGGTGGTCGGATCACCCCAGCCGCCGCGGTAGGTGTAGCTGAGTTGGCGGCGTTCGTCGTTGGGGTCCGGCCGGTCGAGGGAGGCGTAGTCGGGATAGACCAACAACCGGTAGCCGTTGGTGTCGCCAAACTTCTGCCGCATCTGCTCGAGGAGACCGGTGAGCCCACCGAGAGAATGCAGGCGCTTCGGAGGCGTCAGCACCACTGGTGTGATGCCATCGGACCTGGCCCCAGGGTCGGAGGTGAAGTTCAACGGCGACGGGGTGTTGCCGTACAGTCCCCAGCCGATCGCGATGCCGAGCACCACGAGAACTCCGGCCACGGCGACGCGCATGCCCCAGCCGGCCCCCGCGCCTCGAAACCCCGGCTTCTTGAGGTCGGGCAGCTGCACCGGTGCGTTAGCGGTCTGCAGATCGGACACCAGCGACTGCAGCTCGCCGAGTGTCGCGGCGTTGGTCGCGGCCTTGACCCGTTCTCCGTGCTCCGCCATCGACAGCTGGCCTTCGCTCAGCGCGCTGTCGAGGATCTGGCACGTGTCGTTGCGGTCGCTGTCCTTCGCCCGCGTTCCTGCTGTCTGCCTCGTCGCCACGACGATGATCGTAAGAGTTCGGTTGCTATCGGCGCAGACCAGATGGCCAACCTCGGAGTGTGGCGGCGTAGTCACGCCTCGGCGATCGCGAGGCCGACGTACTCTGGTCACCGTGCGACTGCAGCGACAGGTGGTGGACTATGCGCTTCGGCGCCGGTCCCTGCTGGCCGAGGTCTACTCGGGCCGCACCGGTGTCTCGGAGGTCTGTGACGCCAACCCCTACCTGCTGCGAGCCGCGAAGTTCCATGGGAAGCCCAGTTCGGTGATGTGCCCGATCTGTCGCAAGGAACAGCTCACCCTGGTGTCGTGGGTGTTCGGTGACCACTTGGGCGCCGTGTCAGGTTCGGCCCGCACCGCAGAGGAGCTGGTCCTGCTGGCGTCCCGCTACGACGAGTTTTCGGTACACGTGGTGGAGGTATGCCGCACCTGCAGTTGGAATCACTTGGTCAAGTCGTATGTGCTCGGCGCCGTCCCGCCGCCAAAGGGAGGGCGTGGACCGCGAGGCACTCAGTCGGCGCGCGGTCGCGCGCGCACGGCCAGTGAATAACGAAGGGCGCCACGACCGGTCAGCCAGTGATGTCCGCACGGGACACGCTGCTGATGGCGTTGGTGCGCCTCCACAACGTCGCGCGGACGGCCCGCCGCCACAACGTCGTCCGGACGGCCCGCCGCGGCACCGGGCCGCAGGCGTTCCGCCCGACGACCGGCTGACCGCTGTTCTGCCGCCGGCGCGTGGCGCCACGCCGCCGCATCTACGTGACCCGATCGACGTCGTCAAAGCGGCCCTGGACGGTACGCCGCCGGCGCCACCGAGGCAGCCACCGCCTCCGTCGCCGCCGCGGCGCCCACCGGGCGGCGGCGGACCACGCGGAGGGCCGCCACCGGCGCCGAAGCCAAGCTTTAGCCAGCAGATCAACTGGAAGTGGGTGCGCCGCGGGCTGTATGCCACGGTGGCCGTAGTGATCGTGCTGCCCATCGTCACGTTCGCGATGGCCTATCTCATCGTCGATGTGCCCAAGCCGGGCGACATTCGGACCAACCAGGTGTCGACGATCCTGGCCAGCGACGGCAGTGAACTGGCGAAAATCGTTCCGCCCGAAGGCAACCGCGTCGACGTCAACATCGACCGGATCCCGGTGCACGTGCGCAACGCGGTGATGGCCGCAGAGGACCGCAACTTCTATTCGAATCCCGGCTTCTCGTTCACCGGCTTCGCCAGAGCTTTCAAGAACAACATCTTCGGCGGAGACCTGCAGGGCGGCTCCACGATCACCCAGCAGTACGTCAAGAACGCGTTGGTCGGCGACGCACGCTCGGGCCTCGGCGGTGTCGTCCGCAAGGCCAAGGAACTCGTCATCTCGACGAAGATGTCCAGCGAATGGTCGAAAGACCAAGTGCTGCAGTCGTATTTGAACATCATCTACTTCGGCCGCGGCGCGTACGGCATCTCGGCGGCGGCCAAGGCGTACTTCGACAAGCCGGTCGAACAGTTGACCGTCGCCGAGGGCGGCCTGCTGGCCGCGCTCATACAGCGGCCGTCGGGCCTGGATCCCGCCGTCAACCCGGAGGGTGCGGTGGAGCGGTGGAATTGGGTGCTCGACGGCATGGTCGACATCGGCGCGCTGTCGAAGCAAGACCGTGCCGCGCAGCAGTTCCCGCCGACGCTGCCGCCGGAGCAGGCGCGCTCGCAGGACCAGACCACCGGCCCGAACGGGCTGATCGAGCGGCAGGTCACCCAGGAGCTGCTTGACCTGTTCAACATCGACGAGCAGACGCTGAACACTCAGGGTCTGCAGATCACCACGACGATCGACCCGAAGGCGCAGCAGGCCGCCGAGGCGGCGGCAACAAAGTACCTGGATGGTCAGGACCCCGACATGCGCACCGCGATCGTGTCGATCGACCCGAAAACGGGTGCCGTGAAGGCGTATTACGGCGGCACCGACGCCAACGGGTTCGACTTCGCGCAAGCCGGGCTGCCGACGGGCTCGTCATTCAAGGTCTTCGCATTGGTGGCCGCACTGCAGCAGGGCATGGGCCTTGGCTACCAGGTGGACAGCTCACCGGTGACGGTCAACGGCATCAAGATCACCAACGTCGAGGGTGAGGGCTGCGGCGTCTGCAGCATCGCCGAGGCGTTGAAGCGATCGCTCAACACGAGTTACTACCGGCTGATGCTCAAGCTGAAGAACGGGCCGGCCGACGTCGCCGACGCCGCGCACAAGGCCGGCATCGCCGAGAGCTTTCCCGGCGTGGACCACACATTGTCCGAGGACGGCAAGGGCGGTCCACCGAACAACGGAATTGTGCTGGGCCAGTACCAGACTCGCGTACTCGACATGGCGTCGGCATATGCCACGCTCGCGGCCTCGGGCGGGTATCACAAGCCGCACTTCGTGCAGAAGGTTGTCAACTCGCGGGGCGAAGTGTTGTTCGACGCCAGCCAGCAGGACAACACCGGCGAGCAGCGCATCGACAAGGCGGTAGCCGATAACGTCACTTCCGCGATGCAGCCGATCGCTGGATGGTCCAGGGGCCACAACCTGGCGGGTGGTCGTCCCTCGGCGGCCAAGACGGGCACCAATCAGCTCGGCGACACTGATGCCAACCGCGACGCCTGGATGGTGGGGTACACGCCGTCGTTGTCGACGGCGGTCTGGGTGGGCACCACGGAGGGCACCAAGCCACTCGAGACCGCCTCGGGCTCGCCGGTTTACGGGTCGGGCCTGCCGTCGGACATCTGGAAGTCGACGATGGACGGGGCGCTGGAGGACACCGAGAACGAGTCGTTCCCGAAGCCCAGCGAGATCGGCGGCTATGCGGGCGTGCCGCAGGCACCGCCACCGCCGCCGTCCATCACAGCGCCGCCCACACCGTCGGAGGCGGTCATTCAGCCGACGATCGAAGTGGCGCCGGGCATTACGATCCCGATCGGCCCGCCGACCACTGTGCCGCTCGTTCCCCCGGCGCCTGTCGGACCCGCGCCAGGGCCGCCGGGAGTGCCGCCGGCTGGATCTCCTCCGCCCCCGTGACCGAACGGGAGCCGGCAACCGTCTCGCCGCTGCCGCTTGCGGCAGACAGGCGCAGCCTCGACCACCGCGACCTGCCCAGCCGCACCGATACGATCGGCGCGGCACTCTCCGGGGTGATCGGCGGCCCGGTGGGCCGGCACGCGCTGGTCGGCCGCCAACGGTTCCTGACGCCGCTTCGGGTGATGCTGATCATCGCGCTGGTGTTCCTTGCGTTGGGCTATTCGACGAAGACGGCGTGCCTGCAGACCACCGGCACCGGCACTGCCGATCAGCGGGTGGGCAACTGGCAGAACCAGAGGGCCTACTACGAGCTCTGCTATTCCGACACCGTTCCGCTGTACACCGCGGAGTTGTTGAACCTCGGCAAGTTTCCGTACAAGTCCAGTTGGATCGAGACGGACAGCGAGGGCAAGCCACGTACTCAGTACGACGGCAACATCGCCGTGCGGTACATGGAATATCCGGTGCTGACCGGGATCTACCAGTACCTGTCGATGGCCTTGGCCAAGACGTACACCGCGTTGACCAAGCTCGTGTCGTTGCCGATCATCGCCGAGGTGGTGATGTTCTTCAACATCGCCGCGTTCGGGTTGGCGCTGGCGTGGCTGACCACCGTGTGGGCCAGCGCGCGGCTGGCGGGTTCACGACGCGTCTGGGACGCGGCGTTGGTGGCGGGGTCGCCGATCCTGATCTTCCAGGCCTTCACGAATTTCGACGCCCTGGCAACGGCTTTCGTGACGGGTGCGCTGTTGGCGTGGGCGCGGCGAAGACCCTGGCTGGCCGGTGCATTGATCGGGCTAGGCGTGGCGGCCAAGTTGTATCCGCTGCTGCTGTTCGTGCCACTTGTGCTCCTCGGCCTGCGCACGGGACGACTTCGTGAGGTGGGCAAGGCGGCGATCACCACGGTGTTGACGTGGTTCGTGGTGAACCTGCCGATCATGGTGTTGTTTCCGCGGGGTTGGTCGGAGTTCTTCCGGCTCAACACCCGCCGTGGCGACGACATGGACTCGCTGTACAACGTGGTGAAGTCGTTCACCGGTTGGCGTGGCTTCGACCAGAACCTCGGGTTCTGGCAGCCGCCGACGGTGCTGAACGCGGTGACCGCCGTGCTGTTCGTATCCTGTTGTGTCGCAATCACCTACATCGCGCTGACGGCCAAGCAGCGGCCGCGGCTGGTTCAGGTGGCGTTCCTGGTGGTGGCCGCGTTCCTGTTGACGAACAAGGTGTGGAGCCCGCAGTTCTCGCTGTGGCTGGTGCCGCTGGCGGTGCTGGCGCTGCCGCATCGCCGGATTCTGCTGGCGTGGATGACGATCGACGCGCTGGTGTGGGTGCCGCGAATGATGTTCCTGTACGGCGAGCAGAACCGCGGCCTTCCCGAGCAGTGGTTCACCGCTACGGTACTGCTGCGCGATATCGCGGTGATCGCGTTGTGCGCCTTGGTAATTCGACAGATATATCGACCCGAGTTGGACCTGGTGCGATGCCGGGGGCAGGTCGACGACCCGTCGGGCGGGGTGTTCGAGCGCGCGCCCGATGCGCCGCCGGACTGGGTACCCGACTGGTTGCGCCCGCACGCGGGCCGGACCCGCGTGACGCCGGCCCCCAATCAGTCGGCCGAGCCGGAGGACGAACCGGACTTCGCGCGCAGCAAGTAGAGGAGGCGGCCACGGAGCTCGCTCCGCCGGCTGGGTGGCGAGTCCGCGGCGTCAGCAATTGGTGACGCCCGCGGCACTGGGTTGGGCCGGACGAGCGCGGGCCGATTTCGCAGATCAGCGCCCGTTCCTGTAGCCTGGGCCGGTTGCCGACGCAGGTAACCCTCCTGCCACGGACCGACCGTGGCCGCTAGCCCAGAGGAGGTGGTGGTTCTCATGCGTCCATACGAAATCATGGTCATTCTTGACCCCACTCTCGACGAGCGCACTGTTGCTCCGTCGCTGGAGGCATTCCTCAACGTTGTCCGCAAGGACGGCGGCTCCGTCGACAAGGTCGACATCTGGGGCCGTCGCCGGCTGGCATACGAGATTACCAAGCACGCCGAGGGCATCTACGCCGTCGTCGATGTGAAGGCCGAGCCCGCGACCGTGTCCGAGCTCGACCGTCAGCTCAACCTGAATGAGTCCGTGCTGCGGACCAAGGTTCTGCGGACCGACAAGCACTAAGAGTTGACCCGTTATGGATCATGCTTCCACCAAACAGCTTGTGGGGCTGCTTGTTTCGGCTGGTCCCGTGACGTCCAGGTTGCGGCCTGGTCTGTTCGGGGGTAGGCCGATTCGTGGTTGCGTTGCCCAGCAGAGGCCACCGTCTGGCGGCTGCCGACCCTCGCCAAGCCAGCACGACGAGGGTGCTGGTGGCTGGTGCCGGTTGACTGAGCCCTCGCCTCTTGCTGCGAGGCCAGCCCCGCCCGTCGGGCGGTGGCAAGTCGGTGGTCGACTCGCGCGCTGCGCCTGTACGCAAGGCACGATGTCGCGGCGCCAGCGCGAAAGCAGCGGTGGACAGGCTGTCGGCCGGCACGGATGTCATGGCCTGCATACAACCACTAGTCACCGACACAGACCCGCTACCACGCCTCGACGGGGCCCGCACCTAGTCCCGAACGGCTGTCGGGTGTCACGAGCCTTGCGTAGGCTCGCGCCCAACAAGCCCCCTACTCCAGGAGGAACTCGTGGCTGGTGACACCATCATCACCGTCGTCGGAAACCTGACCGCCGACCCGGAACTGCGGTTCACCCCGTCCGGGGCGGCCGTCGCGAACTTCACGGTCGCTTCGACGCCACGCATCTATGACCGCCAGAGCGGGGAATGGAAGGACGGCGAGGCGCTGTTCCTCCGCTGCAACATCTGGCGTGAGGCCGCCGAGAACGTGGCCGAAAGCCTGACCCGCGGCTCGCGGGTGATCGTGCAGGGCCGGCTCAAGCAGCGCTCGTTCGAGACCCGTGAGGGCGAGAAGCGCACCGTGGTCGAGGTCGAGGTCGACGAGATCGGTCCGTCGCTACGCTACGCGACCGCCAAGGTGAACAAGGCCAGCCGCAGCGGCGGCGGTGGCGGCGGGTTCGGCAGCGGCGGCGGCGGTTCCCGCAGCGGCGGTGGCGGTTCCGAGCAGCCCAAGGACGACCCGTGGGGCAGCGCCCCGGCGTCGGGCTCGTTCTCCGGCAGCGACGACGAACCGCCCTTCTGACTCACAACTAATCAGCAATCCCAGAAAGAGATAGACACATGGCAAAGGCCACCAAGCGGCGCCCCGCGCCGGAGAAGCCGATCAAGACGCGTAAGTGCGTGTTCTGCTCCAAGAAGGGGCAGACGATCGACTACAAGGACACCGCGCTGCTGCGCACCTACATCAGCGAGCGCGGCAAGATCCGCGCCCGTCGCGTTACCGGCAACTGCGTGCAGCACCAGCGCGACATCGCGATCGCGGTGAAGAACGCCCGTGAGGTCGCGCTGCTGCCGTTCAGCTCGTCGACGCGTTAAGACAGGACCCGAGAGATGAAACTGATTCTTACTGCAGAGGTCGACCACCTCGGTTCGTCCGGCGACATCGTGGAGGTCAAGGACGGCTACGGTCGCAACTTCCTGCTGCCGCGCGGACTGGCGATCGTCGCGTCGCGCGGCGCGGAGCGCCAGGCCGAGGAGATCCGTCGGGCCCGCGCCATCAAGAGCGTGAAGGGCCTCGAGCACGCCAACGAGCTGAAGACCGCGATCGAGGGTCTCGGCGCCGTGGAGCTGCCCGTGAAGGCGGCTGCGGACACCGGCAAGCTGTTCGGTTCGGTGACGGCGGCGGACGTCGTCGCGGCGATCAAGAAGGCCGGCGGACCGAATCTGGACAAGCGGACGGTCCGGTTGCCCAAGGCGCACATCAAGTCGGTCGGCACACATCCGATCGCAGTCCGGCTGCACCCGGATGTGGACGCGTCGGTGTCCTTGAGCGTCGTCGCGAGTTAATTACCCGAGCGTCAATATGATCGGGTGAAGACCAGGACCGATCTTCACCCGGTCGTTTTGCTGTACCCGCTGGCGAACTTTGCGAATTAATTAGTCTGCAGCGAAGCTAACGAGCTGTTAACCTCTTCGGCCCTTGCTCGAAACACAACACGCCCGAGATCGCAACCTGGGCCGACACGCCGAGGCAATTGTCATCCACAGGAGCTCGATAGCTCTATGGTGCGCTTATCTGCAGGGACGCACTGAACAAAGTCATTCATGCACAGGTTCTCCCCAACGACTCAACATGCCTGTCCAGAGATATCCACACCCCATACACAAGTTCATAAACAGGGTCGTTTGGTGACCCTCTCAGCAACGTCTAGCGTGAGCCGTCGCAGGGCAGTTTCGGGGGCCGAGAGGTGGTGGCCCGTCGGTGGTCTGACCTACAGTCACGGGTAGCATATCGAATGTACGTTCGATCGGCCTGAGGGGAGGTGAGACGTTCCGTGGCTGTCGTGGATGACCTCGGCCATTCGGGCATGGACGTACCGCCACCCAGTGAGGACTTCGGTCGCCAACCCCCGCAGGACAACGCCGCCGAGATGTCCGTCTTGGGCGGCATGCTGCTGAGCAAGGACGCGATCGCCGATGTGCTTGAGCGGCTCCGTCCCGGCGACTTCTACCGGCCCGCGCACCAGAACGTCTACGACGCCATCCTCGATCTGTACGGCCGCGGCGAGCCGGCCGATGCGGTGACGGTGGCGGCCGAGTTGGATCGCCGGGGCCTACTGCGCCGGATCGGCGGGGCGCCCTATCTCCACACACTGATCTCCACGGTGCCGACCGCCGCGAACGCCGGCTTTTACGCGGGCATTGTGGCCGAGAAGGCGTTGCTGCGCAGGCTCGTCGAGGCGGGCACGCGCGTCGTGCAGTACGGCTACGCCGGCGCTGAGGGCGCCGACGTCACCGAGATCGTCGACCGCGCGCAGGCCGAGATCTATGACGTCACCGAGGGCCGCACGTCGGAAGACTTCGTTCCGCTCGAAGACCTGCTGCAGCCGACGATGGACGAGATCGACGCGATCGCGTCTAACGGCGGCCTGGCGCGTGGTGTGCCGACGGGATTCGTCGAACTCGACGAGGTGACCAACGGCCTGCATCCGGGCCAGATGATCATCATCGCGGCCAGACCCGGCGTGGGGAAGGCACTCAAGCTCAATACGCCTCTACCGACGCCGACGGGTTGGACCACCATGGGGGATGTCGCCGTGGGGGATTGGCTGCTCGGTGCCGACGGGGATCCGACGCGGGTGATCGCTGCGACGGAGATCATGCTTGGCCGCCCCTGCTATGAGGTCGAGTTCTCTGACGGGACAGTCATCGTCGCGGATGTATCGCATCAATGGCCGACCGGCTACGGGACCCGGACCACTGCAGAACTCCGATGCGGCATGGACACAATTGCGGCCGCAGGTTCAATGGCGCGGTATGCGGGGCACGGCGGCACGACGTTGATGGCGCCGGTGTTGCAGATCGATGCGCTGCGTCGGGTGCGTAGCGTTCCGGTGCGCTGCGTGCAGGTGGACAACGAGGCGCATCTCTATCTGGCTGGTCGCGGGATGGTGCCGACGCATAACTCGACGTTGGGTCTCGATTTTCTGCGGTCGTGCTCGATCAAGCACCAGATGGCAAGCGTCATCTTCAGTCTGGAGATGAGCAAGTCCGAGATCGTGATGCGGCTGTTGTCGGCCGAGGCGAAGATCAAGCTGTCCGATATGCGGTCGGGTCGGATGAGCGACGACGACTGGACACGCCTGGCACGGCGGATGAGCGAGATCAGTGAGGCGCCGCTGTACATCGATGATTCGCCGAACCTGACGATGATGGAGATCCGCGCGAAGGCACGTCGGCTGTCGCAGAAGGCCGGGTTGAAGCTGATCGTCGTCGACTATCTGCAATTGATGACGTCGGGCAAGAAGTACGAGTCGCGCCAGCAGGAGGTGTCGGACTTTTCGCGCAGCATAAAGCTGATGGCCAAAGAACTCGACGTTCCAGTCGTTGCGATCAGCCAGCTGAACCGTGGCCCAGAGCAAAGGACTGACAAGAAGCCAATGCTGTCTGACCTGCGCGAAAGCGGGTCGTTAGAGCAAGATAGCGACATGGTCATCCTGCTGCACCGGCCCGATGCGTTCGAACGCGACGACCCACGCGGCGGCGAGGCCGACCTGATTCTTGGTAAGCACCGCAACGGTCCGACAAAGACGATAACCGTTGCGCACCAACTACATTTGTCACGCTTCACCAACATGGCCAAGGCCTAGAGAGCTGTCGAGATGCAGTGAAGATTGACAAACGTGTACTGATTGTTTGACAACATTGTCAGCCCGCGTAACTATTTCGTACTGAACTCACTGGTCAGGCCGGAGTTGTCGGGATATGCGACGACCGCTTGTCAATCTCGACGCTCTGACGATCGTGGTAGAACCTGAGCCCCCGTTGATGGCGAACGACGGGCACACGTCCGTCACGC
>JBKOYU010000824.1:0-2279 GCA_046725575.1 Actinomycetota bacterium
GCGGTGCCCGCCGTGCGCGCGCGGTTGGTGGGATTGCAGCGCGAACTCGCGGCGGGCCCAGGCAACGTCGTGGTCGAGGGCCGCGACATCGGTACCGTCGTGCTGCCCAACGCCGATGTGAAGATCTTCCTGACCGCGTCGGCCGAGGAACGCGCGCGGCGGCGCAACGACCAGAACATCGCATCCGGGTTGGGCGACGACTACGAAGCCGTGCTGGCCGACGTGAAGCGGCGCGACCATCTGGATTCGACCCGGACGGTGTCACCGTTGCGGGCAGCCGACGACGCGTTGGTGGTCGACACCAGCGACATGACCGAGCCCGACGTGGTCGCGCATCTGCTTGAACTCGTCAAGCAACGCGCCGGGGCGTCGCGATGAGTGACGGCACCTGGGCCGACGAAAGCGAATGGGAACTCGGCGCGGAAGAGGTCGCCGAGGCGATCGAGGAGGCTGCCGCACCGCCACCGGTCGTGGCTGTCGTCGGTCGCCCGAATGTCGGCAAGTCGACGTTGGTGAACCGGATCCTCGGCCGTCGCGAGGCCGTGGTGCAGGACGTGCCGGGTGTGACGCGGGACCGGGTGTCGTATGACGCGCTCTGGTCGGGGCGGCGGTTCATCGTGCAGGACACCGGCGGATGGCAGCCGGACGCAAAGGGCTTGCAGCAGTTGGTGGCCGAGCAGGCTTCGGTGGCGATGCGCACCGCGGACGCGATCATCTTCGTGGTCGACGCGACGGTGGGGGCGACGACGGCCGATGAGGCGGCGGCGCGGCTGTTGCAGCGGTCGGGCAAGCCAGTGTTCTTGGCGGCCAACAAGGTTGACACCGAGCGTGGTGAGGCCGATGCGGCCGAGCTGTGGTCGTTGGGTTTGGGAGAGCCACACCCGATCAGCGCGATGCACGGCCGCGGGGTGGCCGATCTGCTGGACGAGGTGATCGACTCACTGCCCGCGATGTCGGAGATGGCGTCGGGCGGGGGAGGTCCGCGTCGAGTTGCGTTGGTGGGCAAGCCGAATGTCGGCAAGAGCTCACTGTTGAATCGCCTTGCGGGCGACGAGCGGTCGGTGGTGCACGACGTCGCGGGCACGACGGTCGATCCGGTGGACTCGCTGATCGAAATGGAAGGCAAGGTCTGGCGTTTCGTCGACACCGCGGGACTGCGGCGCAAGGTCGGCCAGGCGAGCGGGCACGAGTTCTACGCGTCGGTGCGCACGCACGGCGCGATCGATGCCGCCGAGGTGGCCATCGTGCTGATCGATGCGTCGCAGCCGCTGACCGAGCAGGATCAGCGGGTGCTGTCGATGGTGATCGAGGCGGGCCGGGCGCTGGTGTTGGCGTTCAACAAGTGGGACCTGGTCGACGAGGACCGGCGTTACCTGCTGGACCGCGAGATCGACCGCGAGCTGGCGCAATTGCAGTGGGCGCCACGGGTCAACATCTCAGCGAAGACCGGCCGGGCAGTGCAGAAACTGGTGCCGGCGCTGGAGAAGTCGCTGGCGTCGTGGGACACCCGGGTGCCGACTGGACGGCTGAACACCTTCTTCAAGGAGGTGGTGGCGGCGACGCCGCCGCCGGTACGCGGAGGTAAGCAGCCGCGGATCCTGTTCGCCACACAGGCGACCGCGCGGCCGCCGACGTTTGTGTTGTTCACCACAGGTTTTCTTGAGGCCGGATATCGGCGCTTCCTTGAGCGGCGGCTACGCGAGACGTTTGGGTTCGAGGGCAGCCCGATCCGCATCAACGTGAGGGTGCGGGAAAGGCGCGGAGCGAGGTCTCGCTAAGCGACATTTCGGCACCGCGCGAAGTCTCGATAGGGTTAGCCAAATGCCCGTCTCCCATATGATCTTGATCGCCCTGGCGGGCGTTGGGGCGGGAGCGATCAACGCCATCGTCGGCTCGGGCACCCTGATCACCTTTCCGACTTTGGTGGCGCTGGGTTATCCGCCGGTGACAGCGACGATGTCGAATGCGGTCGGCCTGGTTGCCGGCGGTGTGTCGGGCACGTGGGGATATCGACGCGAGTTGCGCGGGCAATGGAACCGGCTGCGCTGGCAGATCCCGGCGTCATTGATCGGCGCAGGTCTGGGGTCCTGGCTGCTGCTGCATCTTCCGGAGACGGTGTTCGAAAAGGTTGTGCCGGCCCTGCTGATCCTGGCGTTGAGCTTGGTGGTCGTAGGTCCACGGATCCAGGAATGGGCGCGGCGGCGTGCGGAGGAGTCGGGGCGGTCGCCGGAGCATGTGAGCGGACGCAGGATGGCGGCGCTGGTGTTCGGCACGTTCGC
>JBKOYU010000446.1:0-2758 GCA_046725575.1 Actinomycetota bacterium
GTCTACAGCCGCGTCTGAACAGCGCATCTCGCGGACCTAACGATTGTGTAGCGGCTCGGCGTCGACGCTCGCGCAAATAACGTCGGCGTGTTCTGGTGAGAGGAGATGTCGTCCTTCAGCTTTGCGGCCCCACGCTTGACCGTCGCCGTGGCGGCGTGTTCGGTGCTGGTCGCCATCGGGGCCTCGTGGGCCGCTGCCGCGCCCGCCGCCGACGGCCAAGGCTATGTCGACTCCACGGCCCGGTGCGCTCCGCCGAACACGGCGGTCCTCTTCGGCAGTACGGAGAGTTCGCGCGTGGCGATCTGCAAGACGCCGGGCGGTCAGTATGAGTACCGGGGTGTGCGGGTGCGCGATGGTGCGAAGTTGATCGTGCCCGCCTCGCAGTCAGGCGACGGCGGATTCGTCGCCGAGAACGACGGAGCCACCTACACATTGACGGCGAAATCTTTGGTAATCAGCGTGGGCAACAAGGTGATCCGCGAGGAACCGATGGCGGACCTCCACACGGCGGAAGCGCCCGCGACGCCGGTCGCGCCACCGACGATCACAACGGCGACGATCCCGTTGCCGCCCCCGCTGCCTGCCGAGGTAGGAGGCGGATAGCTGCGACTCGACGAACTAGTGGCGCGAAATCCCAGCCGCGGGGAAGGGTCCGGGCGAGGCCACTGCGCGGTCAGGCCACCGCGGGAACCGCGGCGCTGTCCTGAGCCTCGAAACGTTCCTCGAGCTCTTCAAGCGTGGCGCCCTTGGTTTCGGGCACGTATTGGCGAACGAACAGCCATGACCCGATGTTGATGGCGACGAACAACCCGAAAGTGCCCGTAGAGCCGAGGGCTGCGTTCAGCAGGGGGAAGGCAAAGGAGATGAGCGCGTTGGTGCACCACAGCACGAACACGGCTATGCCCATCGCGAAGCCGCGAATGCTGAGCGGGAAGATCTCCGACAGCAGAAGCCATACACACGTACCGATGAACATCTGGACGAACGCCACGAAAGCCACCATGCAGGCGAGGATCACGTAACTGCGTGTGGTCGATGTCGGCAGCAAGAACGTTGCGGCAAGCGCGGCTTGAGACACCGCGACACCTGCAAATCCGATCAACAGCATGGTGCGACGGCCCACGAAGCCGAGAAGCACAATGCCGATGATCGTGGTGACGACGGAGGTGACGCCGACGGCGATGGTGGCGACCAGCGCGGCACTGACGCCCAGTCCGCTCTGCTCAAGGATCGTGGGTGCGTAGTAGTTGACCGTATTGATGCCGGTGGCCTGCTGAATGATGGCCAAGCCGCAGCCGATCAGCACGACGCGGCGGATCCACGGCACGTCGCGGATGACCGAGAACGGTGTGCTGGTCGCCTTGAGCATGTGCGCGGTGTGCTCAACGATCAGTCGGTATTCGTCCTCGGCCTCGCGCGGGGAGCGGCTGAGCGCCAAGACATCTCGCGCCTCGGCCATCCGACCTTTGAAGCCGTACCAGCGTGGGGAATCTGGCAGAACCAGCATGCCAAAGAACAGCGCGATGGCTGGAACCGCGGCAACGGCGAGCATGGTGCGCCACACATGCGGATCGCGGATGAGGTGATCCAGCAGCGCGTTCATCGCGAAGGCGAGCATCTGACCTGTCACGATCATGAGTTCGTTGATCGTCACCATGCGGCCACGTCGCTCGGCGGGCGCCATCTCGGCCAGGTACAGCGGGCAGGTCACCGCGGCCGCTCCGACCCCGAATCCGAGGATGATGCGGGCGGTGACCATGATCACGACGTTGGGGGCCATGGAACAGCCCAAGGCACCGACCCTGGGTCAGCCGATCGGCGCAATGCGTATCGCGCCGCGATGCGCCACCACGGGCTCGTCGACCACACCAAAGTCATTCCCGGTAGGCACACCGAGCAAGGCGGGGCGACAGCGGCCAGGGCGATTCTGGCCGAACCCGAGCTTCCGACCGCGGTGCTGGCCGGCAACGACCGCTGCGCATTGGGACTGCTGGATGTGTTCACCCGCGCGGGCATCGACGTGCCCGGTGAGCTGTCGTTGATCGGTTATGACGACAGCCGACTGTCAGACAACCCCCGCATCGACCTGACGACGGTGCACCAGGACGCGGCAGGATTGGCCCAGCAAGCGGTTCGGCTCGCTGTGGAGCTGCTGGAGCAAAAGCGCAGCGGCCCAGAGGATGTCGTGTTGGAACCCAAGCTCGTCATCCGCGGCACCACCGCAGCGCCCCGCCTCACAAGCCGATGAGCGACTCGACTCAGCTGCCCTAGGACCACTCCAGACAGATAGGTCGGCGGGCGAGTACTGGGCGCAGTTGTCGGTGGTGTGGGCGGCGACGCCCTTGTTGTTGAAGAACAGCTTCGCCCAGTTCGGCCAGTTCCACGCCAGCTGCTCGTAGAAGGCGTTGGTCGCCGTGTCCTCCGAATACTGCCGGCGCCCGGCGTAATCCATCGAGAAGAACCAGTGGATCCGATCCTGAACCGCCTGGTGGACCTCGGGTGACTTGTTGTTGTAGTCGATCATGTACCGCTCGTAATACACCCGGCTCGACATCGCGCGCGGCGGCCATGATCTGCTCGGCTGTGCAGGTTGTCTTGAGCATCCGATTCGGAATCGGATAGTCATCGGTGGCGTCGGCCGAGGCGAAACCCGGTGTGGCGACGACGGTTCCGCACATCACGAGCGCTAACACCCCTGCACGCAGATATATGCCGTTCACCCCTGTTCGGCCGCCCGCTGCAGGACCGGCGTCTGCTC
>JBKOYU010000625.1:0-8072 GCA_046725575.1 Actinomycetota bacterium
TCGGCGACGAACATCCACCCCATACCGGGCACCGGCGCGAACTCGGTCACCTGCTCGACCACCTCGTACTCGGAATCGCCGAACGCCTCGGCCACTGCACGGAGGTTTTGCACCCCGATCGTGAAGTACCTGACGCCCGCCTGCGCGCGGCCGCCGCTGGGAGCGGCGGGCACGGGCGGCGGCGGATCGTACGTGACGAGCTTGACCACACCGCTGCCGAGCGAATACCGCCGCTGCGACCCGCCGGGGAATTCGACTTCGCCTTGGAACTCCAGCCCGAGGAAACCCTCGTAGAAGGCGACCATAGCGTCGAGGTTGGTGGTGACGAGACCGACTTCGATGCCGGGGGTCAGCAGGTCGAACCGCACGGCCACGAGACTACCTATCGTGCCTACTGGTCCCACCGCTCGAAGTTGACCACCACAGCGAAGGGGCGGCGGCGCACCGGCCCGTGCCTGCCCTTCGGCCAGCCCACGACGATGTGGTCCGCGAGCCCGATAGCCGTTCCGAGGAGAGGCTATTCGTCGACTCCCCACACCAGGCAGAAGGTGTGTCCCGCTGGATCGCGAAACACCCGGAACCGGTCTTCGCCGACGGCCTCATCGACGCGGGTTGCGCCGAGCTGACGGACTTCGCGCTCTGCCGCGTCGACATCCTCGACGAGGATGTCGAGGTGAAACTGTTGCGAGCCGCTGGGGTCGGGAAATCTCGGTGGTTCGTGTTCGGGCGAGTACTGGAACGCCAGCCTGCGACCATCCGGATCGGTCAGCACCACCCACGTGTCGTCCTCGGCATCGAGTGTGCCGCCGAGAAGGCCGGCGTAGAACGTCGCTAGACCCTTCGGGTCCTTGCAATCGACCACCACCGAGCGAAGTCGTCCGATCATGTCCCCCGGGATTACCGATCGCGTCGCGCGTTAACCGTGGCTCAGGCGTGGCCGAAACCGGTGTGGCTGCGGACCAACGGCAGTGACGCCATCGTGCCTAGCGAATAACAATTCGATCACTATGCAAATCACGATCAATTAAGAGTTCCCGGCAATTCTTGAGAGTTTTCAAGATCTGCGCGCCGATCTGGTTGATGGCTTACCGAAATCGGCCCATCTTGAGGGCGATATCACTCCGTTGAGCTGTAACGCTTCTCGCTGCGGTACCGCGCCCGCCGCGCGGTGAATTTGCATGCTTTTGTCTTCCGCTACCTTGGCTTTGGGGACGGGGAAATCCGCGACAGAATCGCAATTCGAAGGAAGAAATTGATCATGAAGTTCAGTGGTATCACTGCGCGCCGGCGCATCGCCGGTGTCGCTGCCGGCTGCCTGCTCGGGGGCGTGGCCGCGGCAACCATCGGCGCGCCGACCGCAGCGGCAGCGCCCGAGGCGTGCACGGCCAGCGGGGTGTCCAACACCGTCAGCACCACGCTGGGCTCCGCGCGCGCTTACCTTGACAATCACCCCGGCGCCAACCAGGCCGTTGGGGCGGCGTTCAGCCAGCCGCGTGACCAGGCGGCCGCCACTCTGCGCGGCTACTTCACCGCCAACCCGCAGGAGTACTACGAGTTGCGGGGCATCCTGGCGCCGATCGGTGACACACAGCGTCAGTGCAATGTGTCGGTGTTGCCGCCCGATCTGGCGGCGGCCTACAGCGAGTTCATGGCCGGGTAGTACAGGCACGACGACCCGCCGCTGCAGCCCTCGCTGTAGCGGCGGGTTTTTCGTTAGCGTGTCTTAGCGCCTACTCTGATAGTCATGAGGTCGACAAGAACAGCCGCTGCGGCGGCAGCGATGGTTCTCGTCGGCGCCGCTGCGTCCGCCGCCACCGCCCAGGCCGATCCCGCTCCGGCACCGCCTCCCGCGCCCAAGACGTCCATCGATGCCGACGGCACCTACGCGGTCGGCAAGGACATCCAGCCCGGCACGTACAGCTCGGCGGGTCCCGTCGGCGACGGCGCGTGCTACTGGAAACGCGTCAACGGGACGAACATCATCGACAACGCGCTGTCCAAGAAGGCGCAGATCGTTCGGATCGAGCCGACCGATACGGCGTTCACGACGCGCGAGTGCCAGCCATGGCAACTGACGGACGCTCCCGTGCCCCAAACGGGCCCTGGTGATCTGCTCGGCCAACTGGCCCAACTGGGGCCGATCATCGCCCGCAACCCCGGGACGCCCCCGCCGGCCAATCCCTGATAGTCAGCGGATCTTCTCGCCGTACACCCGGTCGATCGTCATCGCCATCAGCACCCTGCGATCGGACACCATCACCGCCCGGTACTCGTCCCAGTCGGGGTGTTCTCCTGCGGCGCTGCGGTAGTAGTCGACGAGCGCTTCGACCTCGGGACCGTGGGGATCTGTTCCCGGCCCTGTCAGTGTCACGGTGCCCTCTGCCGTCGCCCATGCCCATCCATCGGAACTGGTCACCTCGAGCGCAGCGCGGGGATCACGGCGCAGGTTCGCCGTCTTGGCGCGGCCCTCGGTCATCGAGACGTAGATGACGCCGGCGTCGCGGTCGTAGTAGGGGGTCACCGGGGAAAGCTGCGGCAACCCGTTGGACTTGATGGTGGCGAGCACGCCAAGCCGGCTCTCGGCGATCAGCGTATGCGGATCGAAAGTGATGGCGGTCATGTCAACCGGCAACCCACCACCGTGTGCCGGCTATTCCTCGTCATCGCCGTACCCTGACGGACGTGGCCGATCTCCATCCCGGCATCGCTGTGCTGAAGCCCCTGCTGGGCACCTGGTCGGGCCAGGGCACCGGCGAGTACCCGACGATCGAGCCGTTCAGCTATATCGAGGAAGTGACGTTCGGTCACGTCGGCAAGCCGTTCCTCGTCTACGGCCAGCGGACGAAGGCCACCGACGACGGCCGCCCGCTGCACGCGGAGACGGGATACCTGCGGGTGCCGTCACCGGATCGTGTCGAACTGGTGCTCGCCCATCCGACCGGGATCACCGAGATCGAGGAGGGCACGCTGTCGGCTGACGGATCGACGCTGGAGATGGAGATGATGGCGACGGCGATCGGGCTGACGGAGTCAGCCAAACACGTTACCGCCCTGCGCCGTTCGATTCGGGTCGACGGCGACGAACTGACCTACACGCTGCGCATGGGCGCCGTCGGTCAGCCGCTCCAACACCATCTGGCTGCGACGCTGCACAGGACGCACGCATGACCACCCGAAGACGACCGCGAGTGAGGATCGCAGCGAGGAACGAGCGAGGACCGGAGCGAGCGGGAGTCGAGCCATGAGCGCTGACGGCAGGATCCGGGTCCCGGCCGACGTCGACGCGGTCACGGCGGTCGGCGACGAAGACCACTCGGCAGTCGATTCGGCTGCCGTCGAGCGGATCTGGCAGGCCGCCCGGTACTGGTATCAGGCCGGCATGCATCCCGCGATCCAGTTGTGCCTGCGGCACAACGGCAGGATCGTGCTCAACAGGGCGATCGGACACGGCTGGGGCAACGCGCCCGATGATCCGCCCGACGCCGAAAAGGTCGCTGTCACAACGGAAACCCCGTTCTGTGTGTATTCCGCGGCCAAGGCGATCACCACGACCGTCGTGCACATGCTCGCCGAACGCGGGGTGTTCTCGCTCGACGACCGGGTCTGCGACTACCTGCCCAGCTACACCAGCCACGGCAAGGACCGCACCACGATCCGGCACGTGATGACGCACAGCGCGGGGGTGCCGTTTGCGACCGGGCCGCGGCCGGACCTCAAGCGCATGGACGACAGCGAGTACGCCCGCGAGATGCTCGGCAACCTGAAGCCGATCTATCGGCCGGGTCTGGTGCACATCTACCACGCGCTGACGTGGGGCCCGCTGGTGCGTGAGATCGTTTCGGCCGCCACCGGCAAGAACATTCGCGACGTCCTTGCCGCCGAGATCCTCGACCCACTCGGTTTCCGGTGGACGAACTACGGCGTGGCGGCAGCCGACGTCGCGCTGGTGGCGCCGAGCCACGCGACGGGTAAGCCGTTGCCGGCGCCGATCGCGGCCGCGTTCCGCACCGCGGTCGGCGGCACTATGCACCAGATCATCCCGTTCTCGAACACGCCGCGGTTCCTCACGGGTGTGGTGCCGTCGTCCAACACGGTGTCCACCGCCGACGAGCTGTCCCGCTTCGCCGAGATCCTGCGCCGCGGAGGCGAACTCGACGGGGTGCGCATCATGCAACCCGAAACGCTGCGCGCTGCAACGAGGGAGTGCCGGAGGCTGCGGCCCGATTTCGCGACCGGACTGGCGCCGCTGCGCTGGGGCACGGGGTACATGCTGGGGTCCAAGCGGTTCGGTCCGTTCGGGCGCAATGCGCCTGCGGCGTTCGGGCACACCGGGCTGGTCGACATCGCGGTCTGGGCCGACCCCGAACGCGGGCTCGCGGCGGGCCTCATCAGCAGCGGCAAACCGGGCAGGCACCGTGAGGCCAACCGCTATCCCGCCCTGCTGGACCGCATCGCCGCCGAGATACCTCGCTCGCCAGAATTCACGAATTAGGTGGTATGGCCCTTCGGCCAGTACGCTTGCGCGCGGTTCATCGTCGCCCAGGAGAAATCATGCCCACGCAGTCCGTAACCAGGACCTTCTCCGCATCACCAGTCCGCGCCGGCCGTTCCGTTCGCCGCGTGCCCGGCCTAACCGCCGGTCAGTGGTTCGACATCGAGGTGACCCCCGAAGTCAGCGGCTGGGAGATCCGGATCCCAGAGATCGGCGGCGTGACCCACGCGAGCCGCCGCGCCGCGGTCGAAATCGTGGCGCGAAAATACATCGCCGCGCGCACGGGCATTCCGATCGGCTACATCACGGTGAACGTCCGCGACTAGTCGCACCAAATCCAGAAGAGGGGCACCCAAGTGGGCGCCCCTCTTGCTGTCAGCTAGTTGTCAGCGGCTCTGCTGAACGCTGCTGTCGACCTGCGGCACGGTCACGGTCGGCTGGATGTCGTGGACCCAGTCGTGGTGGCCCACATCGGCCTGCGCCGATCCGGCGAACCCGAGGACCGCGGCGGTCAGCCCGCTGGCGATGATGGTGGCAAATCCGAACTTCTTCATCTTGGTGCCTTCCTCTTTGTCTCTGTTTCGGCTTCCGTTATGCCGATCTGATTGGTTAAACCCAGTGGTCAGAGCTTTAATTTCCGATGGCAGTAATTGATCGCCGGTTGGCAGGAACCCGGTGGTTCTGCTGCCCTGGCGTGTGCGGTAGGCCACACTCCGGCAAATGCGAACCGCGCTACAGAGACGGGTTGTTCTTCTCGCGCACTCCGCGATAGATGCCCCAGCGGACGATGAGCGGCATCAGCACTCGATCGAAGGACCATGCCGGGAGGTGAATGCGCGCCCGTTCGGCGCGAAGACCTCGAGCCCGTCGGGTTGTATTCCGATCACCGAGCCCCATCGCCGCTTCGGCGGGCGGTAGCTGCGTAGCGGTCGACCGGCGAACTCGGCGCGGACGTTGTGGGCGAGCAGGCCGTCGGCTCTGTTGCGGGCCGAGCTTCGCAGCGGATCGGTGGCCGCGACATCGCCGACCGCGACAGCCGCCAGCCCAGCTCCTGCCCACTGACCAATGCCGGTTTGGCCGAGATCCCAATCACTTCGGCGTGGCGGGCCAGTCGGATCGCGGTGAGCACACCGCTGTCACCGAGCCCTGCGATGACCACGCGGTGCGAATCCATGTGGACACGCTGACATACGAAGAGGGGCACCCGCTACGGGTGCCCCTCTTGTTCAGACGCTTGGTCAGCGGCTCTGCTGGACGCTGGTGTCGACCTGCGGCACGGTCACCTGCGGCTGGATGTCATGGACCCAGTCGTGGTGGACGATGTCGGCTTGGGCGGGGCCTGCGAGGCCGATCATTGCGGCGGCCAGTCCACTGGCGGCGATGGTGGCAAATCCGAACTTCTTCATTTTGATGCCTTCTTCTCTCTCGCTGTCTCGGCTTCCGTAATGCCGATCTGGCTGCTTAAACACAGTGGTCAGAGCTTTAATTCCGATGGCAGTAATTGATCGGCGGTTGGCAGGAATCGACTAGTTCTGCGCCCCGGGAGTGTGCCCTGGGCCACATCGGGCAAACGGCCTATGCGGGGGGCGCGGCTCCGACGACGTGGTTCTGCAGGTGGTCGAACACCACCTCGGTGCGGACCCCTGCGACTTCTCGTCGCTTCGTCAGCGAGTCGAGGACAAAATCGCGAAGCGCCTCGGTTGATGGCACCGCAACAAGGACCAGCAGATCCTCGGCGCCGGTCGTGACGAATACCTGCAGTGTCTCGGGCAGTCCGATCACGAAGTCACGGAAGCCCTGCACGATCTCGCGAGACTGTGGGCGCAGGCGGACCGTGACCATGGCCTTGACCGGCCGGCCCATCTTGGCCATGTCCGTGCTGGCATGAATCCCGGTGATCACGCCGCGTGCCCGTAGGGCACGGACCCTTTCGAGGGTGGTCGACGGAGCGACGCCGAGCATCTGGGCCAGGTCTCGATTGCTGCGCCGACCATCGCTCTGCAGGGCGGCCACGATCGCCGAATCAAGTTCGTCCATGGCCGCTCCTGCCCACGATTTGTCGAATTATATTCGCTGTAACGCTCTGTATGCCGTCTATTCGATTAGCTTCTGTGGCTATGACAGATCAATTGGTCGCAATGCACGATGGTCTGGACGCCGCGCCCGCCGCGCTTGTCACCAAGATCGCCGTCGTCATCCGCGAGGACCTGCCGGTGTGGCAGAAGCTGAACATGACCGCGTTTTTGGCCAGCGGGGTGGCTGCCTCGGCGCCGGACGCCATCGGGGCGGATTACGCCGACGCGGACGGCACGCGCTACACGCCGATGTTCGGCCAACCGGTGATGGTCTTCGCGGCCGATGCTGCCCGCCTGACCCGCACCCTTGACCGTGCGTTGTCCCGCGGCGTCGTTCCGACGGTGTTCACCACCGACCTCTTCGCCACAGGGAACGACACGGCGAACCGCGCCGCCGTCGCGGCGGCGCCTCGCGAGAATCTCGACCTGGCTGGCATCGCGATCCGTGCCGACCGCAAGACCGTCGACAAGATCACGGCGGGTCTGCGGCTCCACCCGTAAGGAGCTGCTGGGCGAGTTCGCGCAGATCGGCCGCGACGATCGTCGGTTGCGGCAGATCATCGAGCGGCAGCGGCGCGTTGCCCGGCCGGGTGATCAGCGCTGCGCTGAACCCTGCGCTCTGCGCGCCAATGGTGTCCCACACGTGCGCGGCGACCATCATGCACTCTGCGGGCGCGACCCGAAGCTCGCGGCAGACATACTCGTAGACATCCCTCGCGGGCTTGAAGGTGCGGCACGCGTCGACGCTGAACTGGCGCTCGAAGTACCCGCCGAGGCCGGCGCTCTCCAGCGGGCTCGGTCGATCCGGGTTCGGCGGTGAGTTCGTGAGGGTCACCAACCGAAAGCCCTTGTCGCGCAGCGCGGCAAGCCCGTCCGCAACGTCGGGGTGTGCAGGCATCGTCAACATGGCTTGCTTGATGCGTTCGACGTCCCCGTCGGAGATCCGGATCCCATGGACCTCCCCGAGCATCCGCAGCACGCCCTGGCCGAGGGTGAAGAAGTCGACGTAGCAGCCCGAGAGGGCGGTGGTCATCGAGTACATGACCAGCTGGCCGAACCATTCACGCATCGCTTGCGCATCTCCGAAGATCTGCTCGAAAACCGGTGCCATGGCGTCGATGTCGATGAGGGTCTCATTCACATCGAACACCAGCACAGAGGGCCCTGCGGTCATCGGATGATTATCGGCTCAGCGGTGGCCGCGCTACATCAGTTCCAGCAATCCCGCGCGCCGCATCTAAACGAGTGAGGACGTGGCCGACGCCGTGCCGACGGGTACTATCGCATCAGCGTCAAACGTGAGGACCACGGCCAGGTCAGTCAATGGCTGCACGGTCATGCGAAAGCGGGAATGATCGTCGAACCCGCCTCGCCGCGAGGTGATTTCTATCTCGTCGATGACAGCAGTCCCGTCATCCTGGTGTCTGCCGGCATTGGCGCCACCCCCGTCATGGCCATGGCACACGCATTGGCGAGTGCGGAGAGGCCAGGCCAGATCTGGTGGC
>JBKOYU010000497.1:0-2177 GCA_046725575.1 Actinomycetota bacterium
GTCAACCCCGCCTACACCAGCACGTGGGGAAACCAGCACTGGCGCACCCCTTATGAGAACGTCACCCGACACGAGGCTGCCGCCACCGTGATCGGAAGACGCGCCCAAGGCTATAAGGCGCGGCGACGGAAAGGTGTGACACGCACGCGACCAGAGGATCGCGTCGTGAGAGCTACCAACCAGGCCGCACCCGATGACCCACCGGCGAGTACCAGGATCCGCCACCGGCCGGGGATACGGGGAACCGAATCCCGTGCGCCCAGCCGGGCAAGTACGCGGCACCTGGGCCGGGCAACCGTTACCCCGGCACCGGCCACCAACGGCCAACTTAAGCAGTAACGGTAGATTCGCGTCATGGCAAACGATGACGCCGCGGCTTCATCCAAGCAACAACCACTGCTGGTGCTCGGCAAGATCACCGAGATCCTCGATGCGTTCTCGCTGGCTCATCCCGATATGACGCTGGGCGAAATCCAGCAGGCAACCGGGCTTCCGACCTCCACCGTGCAGCGACTCGTGAGCAACATGGTCGCCCAGGGCCTGCTGGACAGAACGGGCGATCGCATTCGGATCGGTGTGCGGATGTCGTATTGGGCCGCGACGGCCCTCAAGGACCTCGACGTGCTGGCGGTCGTCAACCCGGTGCTCAAGGAGATCCGCGACAAGACCGGCGAGACCGCCTGCTTCTTCAAGGTCGAACAGAACTTCAGGGTCTGCGTCGCGGTTGCCGAGACGCACCACGCGCTGCGCCGAGATATGTACGTGGGCAAGGTGATCCCGCTGCATGTGGGGTCGGCGTCACGCGTTCTGCTGGCCTGGAGTCCGGACCTCGCGGAGAGGGTCCTCGCCGCCCCGCTCGAACCGATGACCGACGGAACGGTCACGAGTCCGGACGAGCTGCGCAACCTGATCGCGCAGGCGAAGGCGGACGGCTATGCGATCACGGCGGGAGAACGCGAGGATTCGGCGTCGGGGCTTTCCGCACCGGTATTCGATGCCGCAGGCGACATCCTGGGCGCAATCACGATCAGCGGCCCAACGGTGCGCATGCCGCAGGCACAGTGCGAGGCGTGGATCGACCTGTTGGTGGGCTATGCCGAGCAGGTCACCCGCACAATCGGCGGCCGCCTTCCGCACTGAGCCCGCCGAGGAACCGCTCCGACACCGCTTGCACACGTCGGGAAAACAAGTAGTCAGCAGTCATCGGCCGGAAGGCGCGCCTGCGCCTGCCAGTCGTTCTTCGCGACGCTGGTCGTAGTACGAGGCCTTTTCTTCCACCAGATCGAGGAATGCCGCCAGTTCGTCTCGCGCGCGAGCTCCTTCACCGTCGAGATCCTCACGCTCGAACACTCTCCAGAACCGCAGCACCGGACGCAGAACATCATCCAAATGTGAGCGGAGGTCGTAGATGCCGGCCTTGGCGATCGTCAACGCATTTTCCGCGAATCCCGGCATGGTGCTTCCGGGCATCTGGAAGTTGATTACTTCGCGAGCAATCGCCTGCATGGTTGCGTCCGGCGCAATGTCAAGCGCAGCGTCCACTAGGTTCCGATAGAAGACCATGTGCAGGTTCTCGTCGGTGGCGATCCGGGTGAGGAGCTGTTCGGCGACGGGACATCCCGATGCCCGGCCGGTGTTGCGGTGGCTGATCCGCGTCGCCAGTTCCTGGAAGGACACGTAGGCCAACGCCTCCAACATCGACTTGTCGCCCGAGTCGTAGCCGGCCGCCATGTGCACCATGCGACCGCGCTCGAGGGCTACGGGATCGACGCCGCGAGTGACGACAAGATAGTCGCGGATCGCGATGCTGTGACGCCCCTCTTCGGCGGTCCACTGGCCGACCCACTGCCCCCAGGCTCCATCACGTCCGAACCGCGTTGCGATTTCGCGGTGGTAGGACGGCAGGTTGTCCTCGGTGAGAAGGTTCACGATCATGGCGGCTTTGGAAACCTCGTCGAGCTGGGAATCCGCCGGCGTCCAGTCCTGGCCACCCAACAATGCGAAGTCGCGCCCACGGCTCCACGGAACGTAGTCGTGCGGATTCCAGGGCTTCGCCTTCTGAAGATGTCGGTTCAGGTTGGCCTCTACCACTGGTTCCAGCTCAGTGAGCAATGCCTCTTGGGTTGTCGTCATGAGACTCTCCGTCCCTTACCTACGGCTACGTAACCTACGCTACC
>JBKOYU010001023.1:0-2687 GCA_046725575.1 Actinomycetota bacterium
CATTCGGGAAACCCGGAGCTCTTTCCCTCGTCGACGAACAGCCAGGGTCCGAGGAGAGTTGCGTCGGCGACCGCGTTCAGGCGCGGAATCTCGGCGAGCGGATGGCCATCGATGGTGTATACGGTCGACCCGGAGGACGACGTCACGATCGGTATATCCAACGAATTGGTCGCAAGCTTTCCAGAAACGTCAGCTCGGCCCGATTGCCTGCCTTTGCCGTCGAAGAACAAGATGTGGTCCGGGTTCGACGTGATTCTGCCTGTTTCACCGCCTACCTCGACGGCGAAACCGCCTGGGTAAACAACGGCGCCGAGCGGGCGCCGATCACTGTCCAACTTTGGGCTCACAACTGCGCCGTCGTTCAGCGAGAAGACCACCTTGGATTCGGACCCGGGGCCCCCGATCGTCTGGGTGGCGAGCGACTGTGTCTCGAAGTCGCTGCGAGCGCGGTACTGCTGATCGGCCGATCCCTTGCCGGGTACGAACCATGTCGGCTCGGCCTTGGGCCCCACGCCGTAAACGCCCTCGTTCATGGTGCCGGCGACAGCGTAGATCCCCACCTGTTCCACCCCGAGCCGCCCAGGATACGTGCGCAGTTCGGTCGGGCCGGTGAAGGTGACGGCACCGGTCTGGGCGTCGATCACCCAGGCGGTGCCGGCAGCCCCTCCGTCGCGCAGACACAACACATTGGTGGGACCGTTGAGAAAGCATTTGGGTGGGGCTGTGGTCGTCGTCTTCAAGGACACCGCAGGAAATAGCCTGCTGCCGTTGTGTGCATCGACTCCGACGAGCCACCACTCGGGGGCCTGAGCGCCGGGCGTGCTGGCAAGGAAATAGCCCCGGTCGTCCAGGTAGCCGATGAACGGCTTCGACTGGAACGCGTTGTCGTTGGTGGCGAGCCTGCTGTGGTCGGGCAGACCCAGTTCCGCGGCGGTGATGTGCCAACCTGGCACCGGCTGCACACGCATCGACGACGACAGCAGCGTTCCTGGCGGCGGCTGCCAATCCGGACGCATGCTGAGATCGCTGCCCCGTTTCCACCACAGCACGACAAGCCCGGCCGCGATGACCGCGACTACGACCGCCAGCACTGCCAAGACAATCGGCCACCGCCGCCGGGCGTGCGGAGCAGCCGCGACCGCGGGATCCCAGTTCGTCATTCGTGGTCGCTCGGGTAACGCGTTGCAAAGACCTGTGCCACTTCGTCCCTCACGGTCTCCGGCGACGGCAAACCGAGTTCGCGCTCGAGGAAGCCGCGCGTTATCACTCGCTCATGGCCCAATCGACGCATGAACTCCACGATCAGCGCGTGCTGGGCGGCCCGAGCTCTTTGTCGTGCGAGGCCTGCGAGTACCGTAACCTCTTCAGCCAGTTGTGATTCCGTCATCGCCGTCACTTTGGGCGACAGCTCGATCTGCTGGATCCGGCCGTCCAGCGAAGCCGTCGCCGACACTGTGCCCGGCGGGTTGGTGATCGTGAACAGCAATGTCTGAGGCTTACTGTCTGTGTCATCGACGTGGGCGTCGATCGAATCCCAACCGCCGTCGCCGTCCTCGGAAACAGCCGGGATGTGGACGTCGAGTGCATCGAGGTCCGAAGCCTGTCCACCGTCGCTAGGGACGCCTAGGTCGGCGGGCTCGTCGTCATCGTCCCACGACGAATGAGTGCCATTCACACTCCGCAGGCGCCGAGGTCGTTTCCTGCACGCCAATCGGTGTCCTCGTAATTCACCACGGCCCAGTGCAGCCTGTCGCGCAGATCTGTGGACATCTTGTATTGCTTCGAGATGGCCGCAGCACGCGCGGTCTCGGCTTCCCCCACCGCGAGATTGGTGGCCGCGCACACCACGCCGTGGGAGGTCCACATCCTGCCTGTGACGCCGTCGACGGCATCCCTCGCGGCGATGATCCGACCCGCTGATGCATCCTGCTTACCCGCGAGCTCGTTGATGTGCCCCGTCAACACTCGGAGATTGTCGTCTAGACCTGACACAGCGTCCCCTTCGTTGTATGCAGACTTCTAGTGGCCGTCGGGTGATAGTGCCTGCAACCCGTACGGGGCGGCGGGTGGATACGCCACCGGAGGTCCTTGAGTTGGTGGCGTTATTGGTCCGACTGAGTACGTGACGGCGGTACTTTGCCATTCCGGTGCTCCTCGCCGAACGGCGTGCAGCTGCCGTAGTCGAGCATCTCCTCGTCGGCAGCGCCCTGGTAACTGCGGATCGCAGCCTGAATCTTCGACGCGTTGTCGGACACATCCCACATCAGCTTGCCCATGGTCGCCTGACCCGCAGCGACATTCGTCGCGGCGACCGAGGCATCCAGCGCCGCCTTGGCCGCGGCGCCGCCCGGGATCGCCGACATCCACGAGGTGGCTGTATCGAAGTCGGCGAGGAAATCCGCGTATCCCGTCAGGGTGTTACGCGCATCGGCAATCTGGGTGGCCTCCTCACTCAGGATGCTCTGCATTTCCTTATCCGCGTAGGAAACCTCGAAAGTCTGGTGACGGTGCTCCGAGTTCGTTCCTGCGTATGCCTCAGACGCCGAGCCGTTCCACTCGTCGGGAATCGGGTCGGCGTACACGAGGATCATCCCGGCGTCCCGCATCTCCTTTGCGGATGTTTCGAACTGCTCGCCCTTCTCCGGCTCACCCCACCCGGTGGTGAGCTTCATTCCGTGGATCACGCC
>JBKOYU010000100.1:0-1891 GCA_046725575.1 Actinomycetota bacterium
AAGGAGTTGTCCGCCATGGCGAAATCAGAATGGTTCGAGACCGTTGCCGAGGCGCAGCGCCGGGCCAAGAAACGACTGCCCAAGAGCGTCTACAGCGCGCTGGTCGCCGGGTCCGAGCGCGGTATCTCGGTGGACGACAACATGGCGGCGTTCGCCGAACTAGGCTTCGCCCCGCACACTGCCGGCCTGTCCAGCAAGCGTGATCTGTCGACAACCGTTATGGGGCAACCGATTTCGCTGCCGGTGTTCATCTCTCCGACGGGCGTGCAGGCGGTGCACCCCGACGGTGAGGTGGCCGTCGCCCGCGCAGCGGCCGCCCGTGGCACCGCGATGAGCCTGTCCTCGTTCGCTTCCAAGTCGATCGAGGAGGTCGCAGCGGCCAACCCGCAGACGTTCTTCCAGATGTACTGGACCGGTGGCCGCGACAAGCTGCTGGCCAGGATGGAGCGGGCCCGCGCGGCCGGTGCCGTCGGCCTGATCATCACCACCGACTGGTCGTTCTCCTACGGCCGCGACTGGGGCAGCCCGAAGATCCCGGAGAAGATGGACCTGCGGGCCATGTTGCGGTTCGCCCCGGAGGGCATCACCCGGCCGCGGTGGCTGCTCGAGTTCGCCAAGACCGGCAAGGTGCCCGACCTCACAGCACCCAACCTCGCCGAGGCGGGTTCCCCGGCGCCGACGTTCTTCGGCGCGTACGGGGAGTGGATGCAAACGGCGTTGCCGACGTGGGACGACATCGCGTGGCTGCGGCAGGAGTGGGGTGGTCCGTTCATGCTCAAGGGTGTGATGCGGGTCGACGACGCGCGGCGGGCGGTGGACGCCGGTGTCACCGCGATCTCGGTGTCCAATCACGGCGGCAACAATCTTGACGGCACGCCGGCGCCGATTCGGGCGCTGCCCGCGATCGCCAAGGCCGTCGGGGACCAGGTCGAGATCGTGCTCGACGGCGGAATCCGCCGCGGCAGCGATGTCGTCAAGGCGCTCGCGCTTGGCGCGCGCGCGGTGATGCTCGGCCGCGCCTACCTGTGGGGGCTGGCCGCCGGCGGGCAGGCGGGCGTGGAAAACGTTCTCGACATCATGCGCGGCGGTATCGATTCCGCGCTGCTGGGCCTGGGCCATTCGTCGGTGCACGACCTGAGCCCGGCCGATGTGCTGATCCCCGACGGCTTCCTGCGCGAACTCGGCGCCTGAGCCGCTAGCCCGCTTTGTGGGCGGTGAGCAGGTAGCCGGGAACTTCACCCGGCCCTTGTCGTCCTTCGCGTACGGCGGCTCGAAGGTGGGCAACCCGGGCATTTGCGGGACATTGGCATGGATGAAGGCGGGCCGAATGTCGTCGATCTCCCAGTACTTTGACACCGCTTCCCGCAGTTCGACCTCGTCCACCTCGTTGGGTTTCTGCTCCAGTTCGGCGGGGAAGGCGCCCTTGGCGAACACCAGCACGTCCAAGGCGGCGCGCGGCGCCCCGGCGCGGTGCACCGAGCGGATTTAGCCGTCGCGGCCTTCGACCGGCAGCGAGTGGAACAGGGTGCTGTCGAACTCAGTCACCAAAGCCGACTATGCGGATCAACCGCGCCGGAGGACGCGTCGCCGGGCTTCAGCAGGTGACCGGCAGTCGACGGGTGAGGCGCCAGGCCGAGGCCCGGTCAACCGGCTGGCCGGGGCACCCCGGGAGCCTGGTGCTTGCCAAGGCTCAGGAGTAGAACGTGAGGTATGCCATACATTCAGCTCGTCGAGTTCAACACAAGACACCAGGCCGACGAGGTCAGGCAGGCCATGGATGCCTGGCTGGCCGCCAGCCGTGGTCAGCGCACCCTGCGGATGGCCGTCGTCGCAACCGATCACGACCGCCCCAATCACTTCTGGGAGTTGCTGGAGTACGCCTCCGAGGACG
>JBKOYU010000778.1:0-1511 GCA_046725575.1 Actinomycetota bacterium
CGCTGTCTCGTGGGCTCGGAGATGTGTATAAGAGACAGCCGTAGAACCGTCGAGCAACATCACACCCACGAACTCGAGCTACTCGGCGACGGTGATTGGCGGCTCGGCCGGGTGGGGGGTGAGCCGGAACCGGCTCTGGTCTGACGTCGTGCCGGGTAACTTCCCGGCATGGGAACGTTCACGCCGTCCCTGAATTGGGGCGACGAACTGATTACGTCCATGCTCTGGGTGGCCAAGGCTTGGGCTATCGCGGCGGTGTGCACCCTGGTGGTCCTGGCGCTGCTCGCGCGGTTCACCACATGGGGCCGCCAGTTCTGGCGCATCACCGGCGACTACTTCACGGGCCGCCAAAGCGTTCCGGCGTGGGCGCTCCTAGGCGTGCTGCTGCTATCGGTGATGATCGACGTGCGCCTCGGCGTGCTGTTCAGCTATCAGTCCAACGACCAGTTCTCGGCGCTGCAGGCGGCGTTCAGTGGCGAGGGAGCGGCGAAACAGTCTGCGATTGCCGGCTTTTGGGCGGCGATGCTGGTCTTGGTCGGCCTCGCCGTCACGGACATCGTCCGCAACCTGCTCGATATATATCTGATGCAGCGATTTATCATCCGGTGGCGCGTGTGGCTGACGCGTCGACTCACCCGCGACTGGCTCGACGGTGACGCCTACTACCGCGGACGCTTCGTCGATCACCCGATCGACAACCCCGATCAGCGCATCCAGCAGGACATCGACGCCTTCACCACCGGCACCGGCGAGGGAACCAACACACCGAGCATCGGAACGTCCCAAACACTGTTGTTCGGCACCGTGTTTGCCATCGTCAACGTCATCTCGTTCACGCCGATCCTGTGGGGGCTGGCCGGACCGCTCACGGTCTTCGGTGTCACGGTGCCGAAGGCGCTGTTCTGGATGGCGCTCGTGTACGTGTTCTTCACGACGGTCGTCGCGTTCTGGATCGGCCACCCCTTGATCCGGCTGTCCTTCCGCAACGAGGTCACCAACGCCGGATTCCGCTACTCGCTGGTACGACTGCGCGACGCAGCCGAGGCGGTCGGCCTGTACCGCGGCGAGGATGCCGAACGGGGCGAGCTGATGACGAGATTCGCGGCGGTCATCGCCAACTACCGGGCCTTCGTGCGCCGGACTCTGGTGTTTCTCGGCTGGAACAGGTCGATAAGCCAGATCGTCGAGCCGCTCCCCACGGTCGTCCAGGCTCCGCGGATGTTCGCAGGCGAGATCGATTTCGGTGACGTCACTCAGTCGTCGAGCGCGTTCAGCCAGTTGCACAACTCGCTGTCGTGGTTCAGAGCGGTGTACGACTCGTTCGCCAACTACCGGGCGGTGATCATCAGGCTTGACGGCTTGGTCACCGCCAATGAACAGGCAAGGGAGCTGCCGACTTTGACGGCACTGCCCAGCGGCGACGGCTCGCTCGAGCTCGACGACGTGGAAGTCCGTACCCCGCAAGGGGTGCGGCTGGTCGATCCGCTCGACGTCCGGCTGGACTCGGGTGA
>JBKOYU010001009.1:0-19433 GCA_046725575.1 Actinomycetota bacterium
CCGAACTTCGCCTATGAATGGACCGCTCAGCGTGGCCTACCCGATCCGGGTCACGATATCGACCTGAGCAATGTCGTGTTGATCATCGGGTCCGAACCCGTGAGCATGGACGCGATCCGGGCCTTCGATAAGGCGTTCGCGCCCTTCGGTTTACCGCGATCGGCGTTCAAGCCTTCCTACGGAATCGCCGAGGCGACACTGCTCGTCTCGACCATCGAGCCGAGCGCAGAGCCGACCGTAAGCTACTTCGACCGCGAGCAGTTGGCTGGCGGTAGAGCGGTGCGGACCGCGGCCGACGACCCGAACGCGGTGGCGCACGTGTCGTGCGGTCGGGTCGCCCGAAGCCAGTGGGCTGTGATCGTCGATCCCGGCACCGGTGAGGAGTTGCCCGACGGCAGTGTCGGGGAGATCTGGTTACACGGCAACAATGTTTGTCGAGGTTACTGGGGCCGACCCGAGGAAGGCCTCCAAACGTTCGGCGCCAGGCTGCAGTCCCGACTGCCCACAGACAGTCACGCGGACGGTGTGCCGGTCGCAGGCGGGTGGCTGCGCACCGGGGACCTTGGGGTGTACGTGGACCGTGAGCTCTACGTCACTGGCAGAACCGCGGACCTCGTGATCATCGACGGTGCGAACCACTATCCGCAGGACATCGAGGCCACCGCGGCGGAGGCGTCGCCGATGGTGCGACGCGGCTACGTGGCCGCGTTTACCGACGACAGTCAACGCCTGGTGATCATCGCCGAACGCGCGGCGGGCACGGCCCGCGACGATCCACGACCGGCGATCGAGGCCATTCGCGCGATGGTGTCGCAGAAGCATGGGCTGACGGTGTTCGACGTTCGCTTCCTGCCCGCGGGCGCCATCCCGCGCACCACCAGCGGCAAGCTTGCTCGGCGGGCGTGCCGCGCCCGCTACCTCGGCGCTGCCGACTCGTAAGCGGCATGATGCTGGCCAACCTGACTGGCGTTGGCGCGACCTACGGTCGAGATTGCATTCAGGGTTGTGGACGTGCGATCACAGCCGTGAGCGCAATCTCGGCGCTAGCACAAACTATCGCCAGTTGCGCAGCCAGATCTGTCGGCGCGTCCGTCGCGTCCGAGGCGGCTACTTCATCGTGAAGTTGGGGGCGCGCTTCTCCTTGAACGCCAGCGGGCCTTCCTTGGCGTCGTCGGAGAGGAACACCTCGATACCGATCTTGGTGTCGATCTTGAACGCCTCGTTCTCGTGCAGACCTGCGGTCTCGTGGATCGTCCGCAGGATCGCCTGCACCGCGAGCGGTCCGTTGTTGTTGATCACCTCGGCGATCTCGAGGGCCTTCTCCAGTGCCGAGCCGTCCGGCACGACGTAGCCGATCAACCCCATCTCCTTGGCCTCGGCCGCGGTGATGTGCCGACCGGTCAGCAGCAGATCGCAGGCCACGGTGTAGGGGATCTGACGGGCCAGCCGCACCGCCGACCCGCCCATCGGGTACAGGCTCCACTTGGCCTCGGAGATGCCGAACTTGGCGCTCTCGCCGGCGATGCGGATGTCGGTGCCCTGCAGGATCTCGGTGCCGCCCGCGATGGCCGGCCCCTCAACCGCCGCGATCAGCGGCTTGGTCAGCCGCCGGCCCTTAAGCAGGGCGTCGATGCGTGACGGGTCGTAGCTGCCGTCCTTGAACGAGTCGCCCGGCGGTTTGGCGGTTGCCGCCTTGAGGTCCATGCCCGCGCAGAAGTAGCCGCCTGCGCCGGTCAGGATGCAGCTGCGGATCTCCGGATCGTTGTCGACGCGGTCCCAAGCCTCGACCATGATCGAGAGCATCTCCGTGGAAAGCGCGTTGCGCGCCTCGGGCCGGTTCAGCGTCAAGATCAAGGTGTGTCCGTGCTGCTCAATGATGGCGTCGGGGCCAGCCTTGGGATTACTGTCGGACTCGCTCACGGGTGTGCGCCTTCCTGCGTCGTTGCCACAGACTTGAATGGAAATGTAACACGTTCTAGTTTAGGTTCCGTGGCCCTGAACATTGCCGATCTCGCCGAGCACGCCATCGACGCCGTGCCTGACCGTGTCGCCCTGATCTGCGGTGACGAACAACTCACCTATGCCCAGTTGGAGCAAAAGGCCAACCGCTTGGCCCACTACCTCATCGACCATGGTGTGAAGAAGGACGACAAGGTCGGACTGTACTGCCGCAACCGTATCGAGATCGTGATCGCGATGCTCGGCATCGTGAAGGCCGGCGCCATCCTGGTCAACGTCAACTACCGCTACGTCGAGGGCGAGCTGAAGTATCTGTTCGAGAACTCGGACATGGTCGCGCTCGTACACGAACGGCGGTATGCCGACCGGGTCGCCAACGTGCTGCCCGAGACCCCGGACGTCAAGACTGTCCTGGTAGTCGAAGACGGCACAGAGGACCCAGCCGGCGACTTCCGAAAATATGGCGGCGTGGAGTTCTACTCCGCAATCGCGCAGGGCTCACCGGACCGTGACTTCGGCGAGCGCAGCGCCGATGACATCTACCTGCTCTACACCGGCGGCACCACCGGGTTCCCGAAGGGTGTGATGTGGCGCCACGAGGACATTTACCGAGTGTTGTTCGGCGGCACGGACTTTGCGACGGGCCAGTTCGTCAAGGACGAGTACGACCTGGCCAAGGCCGCCGCGGAGAACCCGCCGATGATCCGCTACCCGATCCCGCCGATGATCCACGGCGCCACGCAGTCGGCGACCTGGATGTCACTCTTCTCCGGCCAAACCACCGTGCTGGCACCGGAATTCAACGCCGACGAGGTATGGCGCACGATCCACGACCACAAGGTGAACTTGCTGTTCTTCACCGGCGATGCGATGGCCCGGCCGCTGCTCGATGCGCTGCAGGCGATTCAAGAGGAAGTCGAGGGCTCCGGTCCTCTGGACCTCTCGTCACTGTTCCTGCTGGCCAGCACCGCGGCCCTGTTCTCGACGAGCATCAAGGAGAAGCTGCTCGAACTGCTGCCGAACCGGGTGATCACCGACTCGATCGGCTCTTCGGAGACGGGATTTGGCGGCACCAGCATCGTCGCCAAGGGCGAGCACCACATGGGCGGCCCGCGCGTGACGATCGACCACTGCACCGTCGTCCTCGACGAGGACGGCAACGAGGTCAAGCCCGGCTCGGGGGTGCGCGGTGTTATCGCGAAGAAGGGCAACATCCCGGTCGGCTACTACAAGGACGAAGAAAAAACCCGGCAGACCTTCCGCGTATACAACGGGGTGCGGTACGCGATCCCCGGCGATTACGCGGAGGTCGAGGCGGACGGCACCGTCACGATGCTGGGCCGCGGGTCGGTGTCGATCAACAGCGGCGGCGAGAAGATCTACCCTGAAGAGGTGGAGGCCGCGCTCAAGGGGCATCCGGACGTGTTCGACGCGCTCGTGGTCGGCGTCCCCGACCCGCGCTTCGGCCAGCACGTCGCCGCCGTCGTGCAGCCGCGCGAAGGCGCCCGCCCGACGCTGGCTGAGCTCGATGCGTTCGTGCGTAGCGAGATCGCGGGATACAAAGTGCCGCGCAGCCTTTGGTACGTCGACGAGGTGAAGCGCTCACCGGCCGGCAAGCCCGACTACCGCTGGGCCAAGGACCAGACCGAGGAGCGGCCGGCCGACGACGTGCACGCCAACCATGTGGGGACGCCGTCCTAATGCACACCGAGCTGTGCGACCGCTTCGGCATCGACTATCCGATCTTCGTCTTCACGCCATCGGAGAAGGTCGCCGCGGCGGTCAGCAAGGCGGGCGGACTCGGCGTGCTTGGGTGCGTGCGGTTCAACGACGCCGACGACCTCGAGAACGTCCTGTGCTGGATGGACGAGAACACCGACGGTAAGCCGTACGGCGTCGACATCGTCATGCCCGCCAAGGTGCCGACCGAGGGCACGGCCGTCGACATCAACAACCTGATCCCGCAGTCGCACCGCGACTTCGTCGCCAAAACGCTTGCGGATCTTGGTGTTCCGCCGCTACCCGACGATGAGGAGCGCAACGAAGGCGTGCTGGGCTGGCTGCATTCGGTGGCGCGCTCGCACGTTGAGGTGGCGCTCAAGCATCCGATCAAGCTGATCGCGAACGCCCTCGGCTCGCCGCCGAAGGACGTCATCGACCAGGCCCACGAGGCGGGCGTCCCGGTGGCCGCGCTGGCCGGCAGCGCCAAGCATGCTCAGCGTCACGTCGACAACGGTGTCGACATCGTCGTCGCACAGGGACACGAGGCCGGCGGGCACACCGGCGAGATCGGGTCGATGGTGCTGTGGCCGGAAATCATCGACGAGCTAGCCGCCCTTGGCCACAAAACTCCGGTGCTGGCGGCCGGGGGCATCGGCACCGGCAGGCAGGTGGCCGCGGCGTTGGCGCTTGGCGCACAAGGCGTCTGGATGGGCTCGGCGTTCCTGACGTCGGCGGAGTACGACCTCGGCCACCGCAAGCCGAGTGGGGTGTCGACGATCCAGGAAGCGCTGCTGCGCGCGAATTCCGGCGACACGGTGCGCCGCCGCATCTATACGGGCAAGCCCGCGCGGCTGTTGAAGACCCGCTGGACCGATGCCTGGGACGCCCCGGATGCGCCCGAGCCGTTGCCGATGCCGCTGCAGAACATCCTTGTCAGCGAGGCGCATCAGCGGATGAACGAGTCGGACAACCCCGACACCGTCGCGATGCCGGTGGGACAGATCGTCGGCCGGATGAACGAGATCCGGCCCGTCGCCGACATCATCGCCGAACTGGTGGCCGGTTTCGAGGAAGCCACCCGGAAGCTGGACGACATCCGGGAGAGCTAACTCGTCACATCTTGCAGAGTCATTCCCTACAGCTGCATAGCTGTCGCGAAAGGTACGTTTTGCAGACAAAGTTCGAGAAAGCGTGTGCAAAACGTACCTTTCGACGAAGAAGGTGCGTCGTGCCGTTACGCGGTTCATCGCCTTCCTCCCGGGCAGGGTTGTTGAGCTCACCGGGCGCCAGGTCGAAGATCTTCTGCGGGTCGACATTGCCCGTCAGTTTCGACACCAGCGCGACGATGCTCGGGGTGTAGGGTCGATTGCTTTGATTCGGTTTGCTTGGCGGCGGTTCAGCCTCAATTGATGTCCGATTCGTTCACGACAGCGCCGTGCCCGCCGCCATAGCGTGGCGGTCATGGATATTCGTCTGACATCGGCCGTGTTCCAGGTCTTCGCTCAAGACCTGAAGCGATCGATCGACTTCTATCGCCTGCTCGGCCTGGACGTACCGGACGGAGAGATACCGCACGTCGCCGTGGAGTTACCGGGAGGCAACAGCCTGTCGCTCGACACGGAGGAAACCATCGCCGGCATGCACCCCGGGTGGGCGCCGCCGTCGTCGTCGGCCGGCCGACTGGCGCTCGCGCTCGGCGTTGGCTCCCCTGCGGAGGTCGACGCATTGTTCGAGAAGGTCACGGCTGCAGGCCATGCCGGGCCGCTGGCGCCGTACGACGCGCCGTGGGGCATGCGCTATGCCACGGTCGCCGACCCGGACGGCAATTGGGTGGATCTGTTCGCGCTGCTCGATTCCTGACGCAGCGACGCCAGCGGTACGCCCGCAAGGCCCCGCACCTCGCGGTGGAGATGCGGCTGGTCCGCATACCGGGCCAGGGCGGCCACCTCGATCGACGGCAGCCCCTCGCTCAATAACCGCACGGCACGCCGGAACCGCAGAATGCGGCGCAGTGTGGCCGGGCCGTAGCCATACACCGCCGTGCACTGACGCTGCAGGGTGCGGGCCGACCATCCGACTTGTCCTGCCACGTCGGCGACGGCCGAACCCGCCGCCAGCTTCCCGGTCACATGGCTCAGCAGCGGAAGTGACCACGGCGCTGTCTCGGCCCGCGGTTCTTCCGACGCGAGTGCGGCCGCGAGCTCGGTCAAGGAAGCGCGCCGCGGTAACCCGTTCCGCAATTCGGGCAGTGGCACGCGTTCATTTCGCAGCTCCGACGCCGGCACCCCGAGCAGGCGTGGAAGCACGCCGGGATGAAATCGCAAGCCCACGAACGGTTCTCCATCACGCGGGCTGACCGACGCGGTGGTGTCCGGCCCGGCCACCATGATGCGGCCGTCCATGCGCATCAGATCCATGCACCCGTCCGGAAGCACCCGCACCGGCTCCGGCGGGCCGTCCACCACCCACGCGCATTCGACCAGGTCGCGCAGCGCGGTGGGCGGCGGGAACTCGCGATAGCCCACGACGGCCAGGCTACCGTCGGGCCACGACAACCTGGTCTGTCGAGACTGCGGGGAGATCGCGAATCTCGCCCGGTTGACGATCTGTGGGCAGTTTCGGCGTCAACGGTGAATCTGATAGACCGGGTCGGCACATGCGGTGCCTTCCGCGGATAGCTGGCGCTTGATTACCTTGAACGTCTCGGTCCGTGGCAGCTCCGCGTCGACACGCACGAACGACGGCCACTGCTTGGGCCCGAGATCCGGCTGCTTGGCTAGGAACGCCCTGAACTTCTCGATGTCGAACTCGGCGCCCTCCGTGAGCACCAACGCGGCCATCACCTGATCGCCGACATCGGGAGCGGGAATCCCGTACACCGCCACTTCGACGACGTCGGGATGGCGTAGCAGCACCCGTTCGATCGGTGCCGATCCGAGGTTCTCACCGTCGACGCGCATCCAGTCACCGAGCCTGCCCGCGAAGTACGCGTAGCCGTTCTCGTCGCGGTAGGCCAGGTCGCCGCTGTGGTACATGCCTCCGTGCATTCGCTCGGCCTCGGCCTCGGGATCGTTGTAGTAGCCCTCGAAACGTCCTGCGTCCGAAACGTTTACCAGCTCTCCCGTCACCCCGGGCGGACATGGCTCACCGGTGTCCACGTCGACGATCTCGGTGCCGGGCGGCAGCGGACCCAGCGCGCCCGGCGGGGTATCGGGTGTCCGGCCGATCGCGATGCCGCCCTCCGTGGACCCGAATCCGTCCATCACCACGGTGTCGAACCGCTGGGCGAACCGCTCGACATCGGCCGGTGCGCCCTCGTTGCCGTATACGGCCCGCAGCGGGTTGTCCGCATCATCCGGACGCTCCGGTGTCGCGAGCACGTAGGACAACGGCTTGCCGACATAGTTCGCATACGTCGCGCCGTAGCGGCGGACATCCGGGAGGAACTGCGACGCGGAGAACTTGCGTCGCAACACAAGTGAGCCCTCGCACGCGATCGCCACCGCCCAGCCGACAAGCACCGCATTCGAATGGAACAGCGGCATCGACACATAGCAACGGTCATCGGGACCAAGCGAAAAGCGTTGCGTCATCGTCACACCCGCTATCGCTACCTTGCCCTGGCTGCACTTCACGGCCTTGGGCTCGCCGCTGGTGCCCGATGTGTAGATGAGCATGAACAGGTCGGTCGGATCGGCGTTGTACGCAACGACGAGGGTGTCCTGAAACGCGGCAACCTCGGACTCCCACTCCGGCGAGTCGACGTCGATGTAGTCGACGTCGAGGGCCGTGACCGACGCCGAATCGGCCAGCACCACTTGGCAATCCGCATGCGTGACATCGCGGGCCAGCGCCGCGCCTCGCCGGACCGGGTTCAGCCCCACAGGCACGATGCCCGTCAGCGCCGCGGCGACGAGCACCGCCGAGAAGAACGGGGTGTTCTGCAGCAACACGCCAACATGCGGCGGGCGTTCGGGATCGAGACGCGCCTTCAACGCGGCAGCGATCGCGGCGCCGTGCCGGATGTGCTCACGCCAGCTGGTGAAGTCGTCTTTGATGTTTCCTCTTCGCCCAAGAGGCTCATCGGCGAAGTACACGCCCCGGTCGTCGACCTCGACAAGCGGTGCCAGCAGGTCAATGACGGTCGGGAGGTCGCTCACGAATATGGTGCCTTGCGTCGGAATTTGATCGAAGTACGGCCTTTTGGCGCGGGCGTTATCTGTCAATCGGCATCCCGCGTCGAGACTGTAGTTACCGTGTCAGCTACTCGAACTTTTCCTCGCTAACTACAGTTTCGATGGCGAACATAACTTACTAAGCTGGCGTGTCGGCCAACTCACGGCCGATGCGCAGCAGCTGCCCGGTCGCGCTGCCGACCGCGAACTCGTTCTGCTTGGCCACCAGGAAGTACCGGTGGACCGGATGGTCGAGGTCGATCCCGACGCCGCCGTGCACGTGGACGGTGGTGTGCGCAACGCGATGACCGGCGTCCGCTGCCCAGAACGCGGCCGTGCTGACGTCGACGTCTGCGGGCAAGTCCTCCGACAGCCGCCATGCCGCCTGCGTGACCGTCAGCCGCAGTCCCTTGACGTCGATGTAGCCGTCGGCCAGCCGCGAGGAAACGGCCTGGAAGCTGCCGATCGGCCGGTCGAACTGCTCGCGCTCGCGGGCATACTCCGACGTGAGTTCGAGCGCGCGCTCGAGCACGCCGAGCTGATATGCGCTGCGGCCGAGGGTGCCATGGTTGGTGAGCCAGGCGAGCACATCGGCACCACCGACGATCCGAGCGGCGTCCACTCCCTGCACCTCCAGATGCGCGACACTGCCATGCCCGGTGGTGTCGAGCCTGGTCACCGTCACGCCCGCGTCGTCCTTGGCGATCAGGAAAACCTTCGTGCCCGAATCGGTTTCGGCGGGCACCAGGAACGCGTCGGCCACCGGTCCGTAGCTGACCTGCGTTCGTGAGCCCGTGAGACGGAATCCCTCGCCAACGGCCTGGGCCTGCACCGGACCCTCGCCCATCTCGCCGTCGAGGGCCACCGCGATGATCTTCTCACCGTTGATCGCCGGTGTCGCCCACTCCTGCTGCAGCGCCTCGGAACCGAACTTCGCCAGCGCGCCTGCGCCGAGTACCACCGATTCCAGGTACGGCACCGCGGCAAGCTGACGGCCCAGCGCCACCAGCACCGCCACCTGCTCGAGAACCCCAAAGCCGCCGCCGCCCAACGATTCCGGCGCGGCGGCAGACAGGATGTCGGCCTCGATCAGCTTGCCCCACAGCTCGCGGTCGAAGCGTTCCCCTAGCCCGTCGAGCTCCCGCTGATGTTCGTTGGTGCAGACCGATTCGGTGATGGTCCGGGTCAGGCCGCCCAGATCGTCCGAGGCCTCCGTCATTGAAAAGTCCATGCGAAATCTCCGCTTTCCCTTACCGATTGACCCTGGGCAGGCCGAGCGCGACCATGCCGATGATGTCGCGCTGAATCTCATTGGTGCCGCCGCCGAACGTCAGAATCAGGCAGCTGCGGTGCATCCGCTCGACCCGTCCACGCAGCACCGCGCCAGGGGAGTTCGACCGAAGCGTGCCCGCCGTGCCCAGCACCTCCATGAGGAGGCGGTAGGCCTCGGTGGCCAGTTCGGTGCCGTACACCTTGGCCGCCGATGCGTCGGCGGGAGACGGCGCGGCCTCGGCTGTGTTCGATGTCGCCGACTCCGCGGCTCCGGAAGACGCCAACTCCCAGTTGATCAGCTTGAGCACCTCGGCCTTGGCGTGCACCCGCGCCAGGTTCAGCTGCACCCATTCGGAATCGATCAGCCGGTTTCCGTGAACGTCCTTGGTGTTCTGCGCCCATTCGCGAACGCCGTTGAGCGCCACGAAGACCGGCTGCGCAGAGACCAGCGCGACGCGTTCGTGGTTGAGCTGGTTGGTGACCAGCTTCCAGCCTGCGTTTTCCTCGCCGACCAGGTTCGAGGCGGGGACCCGCACGTCCTGGTAGTAGGTGGCGCTGGTGTCGACGCCGGCCATCGTGTGCACCGGCGTCCACGAGAAGCCCTCTGCCGTGGTTGGCACGATCAGCATCGAGATGCCGCGGTGCTTCTTGGCTTCCGGGTTGGTGCGCACCGCCAGCCACACGTAGTCCGCGTAGGCGATCAGGCTGGTCCACATCTTCTGACCGTTGATCACGTAGTCGTCGCCGTCGCGCACCGCCGTGGTGCGCAGAGCGGCAAGGTCGGTGCCCGCGCCGGGCTCGGAGTACCCGATGGAGAAGTGAAGGTCACCCGAGGCGATCTTGGGCAGGAAGAACTTCTTCTGCTCTTCGGTGCCGAACGCCATGATCGTCGGCGCGACGCTGTTGATCGTCAGGAACGGCACCGGGACGTTCGCGATGGCCGCTTCGTCGTTGAAGATCAGCCCGTCCATGGGCGGGCGCGCCTGGCCGCCGAACTCCTTGGGCCAGGACAGCGTCAGCCAGCCGTCCTTGCCCATCTGCGCAACGGTCTCACGGTAGACGTTGCCGCGCCCCATCTCGCCGTCGCCCGAGGCCAGTGCCTCGGCACGCTCGGGCGTCATGAGTTTGGTGAAGTAGGACCGCAGCTCGCGGCGTAACTCCTCCTGCTCTGGGGTGTAGCCGATCCGCATCGCGTTGTCCTAACTTCTTGGGTATAAGGAATCGTCGCCTTGGCCCGCTTTCACCCCCGGTTGTAACACGTTCTAGTCTTGGGGTCCAGGCCGGTGCCACACTGGTGCTCAGAGCAGCTCTGACCGCGAGGAGGTTGTGATGCGAGTGGAAGTGGACCGCGACCGCTGCGAGGGAAATGCGGTGTGCGTGGGAATCGCCCCGGAACTGTTCGATCTCGACGACGAGGACTATGCCGTGGTCAAGGCCGACCCGGTGCCGGCCGACCAGGAGGACCTGGCGGAGCAGTCGATTGCCGAATGCCCCCGAGCCGCCCTGATCCGCAGAGACTAGAGGTATTCATAAATTGACTCCGAACATAGAGGGGCCAGCCGCGACTGACCTCTCGGGTTATGTCGCGGTGGTGACCGGTGCGGCCGCGGGCCTTGGCCGTGCGGAGGCGATCGGGCTTGCCCGAGCGGGCGCGACCGTCGTGGTCAACGACATCGCAGGCGCGCTGGACAAGTCCGATGTCATCGACGAGATCACCACCGCCGGGTCCAAGGCCGTCGCCGTCGCGGGCGACATCAGCCTGCGGTCGACCGCTGACGAATTGGTGGAAACGGCCGACGGCCTCGGGGGCCTGGGCATCGTCGTCAACAACGCGGGGATCACCCGCGACCGCATGTTGTTCAACATGACCGATGAAGACTGGGATGCCGTCATGTCGGTGCATCTGCGCGGCCACTTCCTGTTGACCCGCAACGCCGCCACCTACTGGCGGGCGAAGGCCAAGGCCGGAGCCGGAAGGCCGGCGACATCGGGCACCGCCGACGGCACCGTTTACGGCCGCATCATCAACACCTCATCGGAGGCGGGCCTGGCCGGGCCCGTCGGCCAGGCGAACTACGGCGCCGCCAAGGCGGGCATCACTGCGCTGACGCTGTCGGCGGCGCGGGCGCTGGAACGCTACGGGGTGCGCGCCAACGCGATAGCCCCTCGTGCCCGCACCGCGATGACGGCCGACGTCTTCGGAGAGTCGCCCGAGTTGGCCGAGGGTCAGATCGACCCACTGTCGCCCGAGCACGTTGTGAACCTGGTGCGGTTCCTCGCCTCTCCCGCGTCGCAAGACGTCAACGGACAGCTGTTCATCGTCTACGGTCCGACGGTGACACTCGTTGCGGCTCCGACGGCCGAGCACCGGTTCAGTGCGGAATCCGATGCGTGGGACCCCTCAGAGCTGTCGAAAACGTTGCAGGATTACTTTGCTGGCCGTGATCCCGAACGGAATTTCTCCGCGACGGCCCTCATGGGTCAAGGAGAATGACGTTCTCAGTTTGTCAAAGTCTTGTACGCACTAGAACGTGTTACAGAATGATCTGCGCCACAGTTGGCGCGACCTGCGAAAAGGTCATAATTTCGGGTAGTTTAACTGTCCTTTGACACTGCGAACTTGTTCTAGTTAGTATGATCCGGCTCACTAAGAGCAACGCTTAACCAACGGGTGGGAGAACCGCCGCGGCAAGCAGTCTCGGACTCTTCGCCATGGCGCACGTTTCGCGCCCGCCGCGCCGAGAACGGAGCCGAGGTTGATCGAACAGCTTGCGGCACCGGCTCGGGCCGTGGGCGGGTTCGTCGAAATGTCCTTGGACACCTTCGTCAAGATCTTCCGGCGACCCTTTCAATTCCGGGAATTCCTCGATCAGACCTGGATGATCGCGCGGGTCTCGCTGGTCCCGACGCTGCTCGTTGCCATCCCGTTCACCGTGTTGGTGGCGTTCACCCTCAACATCCTGCTTCGCGAGATCGGCGCCGCCGACCTGTCGGGCGCGGGTACGGCGTTCGGCACCATCACGCAGCTCGGGCCGGTCGTCACCGTGCTCGTCGTGGCCGGTGCCGGCGCCACCGCGATCTGCGCCGACCTCGGCGCCCGCACCATCCGCGAGGAGATCGACGCGATGCGGGTGCTGGGCATCGACCCGATCCAGCGCCTGGTGGTGCCGCGCGTGCTGGCGTCGACGTTCGTCGCGCTCTTGCTCAACGGCCTGGTCTGCCTGATCGGCCTGTCAGGCGGTTACGTCTTCTCTGTCTTCCTCCAAGGGGTCAACCCTGGCGCGTTCATCAACGGGCTGACGGTGCTGACCGGGCTGGGCGAGCTGGTGCTCGCTGAAATCAAGGCTTTGCTGTTCGGCGTGGTCGCCGGCCTGGTCGGCTGTTACCGCGGGCTGACGGTGCAGGGCGGCCCGAAGGGCGTGGGGACGGCGGTCAACGAGACCGTCGTCTACGCGTTCATCTGCCTGTTCGTGATCAACGTGATCATGACGGCCATCGGTGTGCGGGTGTTGGTGAAATGAGCTACGACGTCACCCTCCGCTTCCGCCGCGCCTTCCGCGGCATCCCGAAAGCCGTCGACACCATCGGCGAGCAGGCGCTGTTCTACGGCGAGACGATGCGGTACCTGCCCAACGCGGTCACCCGCTACCGCAAGGAGACGATCCGCAACATCGCCGAAATGACCATGGGCACCGGGGCGCTGGTGATGATCGGCGGCACGGTCGGCGTCGCCGCGTTCCTGACCCTGGCCTCTGGTGGCGTCATCGCCGTACAGGGCTACTCATCGCTGGGCAACATCGGCATCGAGGCGCTGACCGGCTTCCTGTCCGCGTTCCTCAACGTCCGCATCGTCGCGCCTGTGATCGCGGGCATCGCGCTCGCGGCGACCATCGGCGCGGGCACCACAGCCCAGCTCGGGGCGATGCGGGTCGCCGAGGAGATCGACGCCGTCGAATCGATGGCCGTGCACTCGGTGTCGTACCTCGTTTCCACCCGGCTCATGGCCGGGATGGTGGCGATCATTCCGCTGTACTCCCTATCGGTACTGGCGGCCTTCTTCGCCGCGCGGTTCACCACGGTGTTCATCAACAACCAGTCCGCCGGCCTCTACGACCACTACTTCAATACCTTCTTGGTCCCCACCGACTTGTTGTGGTCGTTCCTTCAGGCCATCGTGATGGCGATAGCCGTGATGCTGGTGCATACGTACTACGGCTACAACGCATCCGGCGGCCCCGTTGGCGTGGGTATCGCGGTCGGCCAGGCCGTGCGCACCTCACTGATCGTCGTCGTCACCATCACCCTGTTCATCTCGCTCGCCGTCTACGGCGCGTCCGGCAACTTCAACCTCTCCGGGTAGGTGGGGGACGATGGCAGACGGTGACGCCAAGCGCAGCCACGTAAGGATCGCTGCGGCAATCCTGGCCGCAATCCTGTTGGCCGCCACCGTGTTCACTTACCTGGCCTACACCGCAGCGTTCACCGACACCGACACCGTGACGGTGACGTCCCCGCGGGCCGGCCTGGTGATGGAGTCGGATGCCAAGGTCAAGTACCGCGGCATCCAGGTCGGCAAGGTGAAATCCATTGAGTACGCCGGTAATCAGGCCAAGCTGACGCTATCGATCAACAGCAACGAGATGCGCTACATCCCCGCGAACGCAGCGGTCCGCATCGCGGGCACAACGGTTTTCGGCGCCAAGTCGGTCGAGTTCGTGCCGCCGGAGCAGCCGAGCGGGCAACTGCGGGCCGGCGCCAATGTGGAGGCCAAGGACGTCCAGCTCGAAGTCAACACGCTGTTCCAGACGCTGACCGATGTGCTGCACAAGATCGACCCGATCAACCTGAACGCAACGCTGTCCGCACTCGCCGAGGGGCTACGCGGCAACGGCGATGACCTTGGCGCCACCCTGTCGGGGCTGAATTACTATCTGCAGCAGCTGAATCCGAAGCTGCCGACACTGCAGGACGACCTCCAGAAGACCGCCGTGGTGGCCAACATCTACGGCGACGCGGGTCCCGATCTGGCGCGCATCTTCGACAACGCGCCCACCATCAGCAACACGATCGTCGACCAGCAGGACAATCTAAATGCCACCTTGCTGGCCGCGACCGGGCTGGCCAACAACGGCACCGCGACGCTGGAGCCCGCCGAAAACGACTACATCGCAGCGATTCAGCGGCTGCGGGCACCGCTGAAGGTGGCGGCCGATTACTCGCCCGAGTTCGGTTGCCTGTTCCACGGCGTCGCGAACGCCATCGAAACCTTTGCGCCGATCATCGGAGGCATTCGACCGGGTCTATTCGTCGCGTCGAACTTCCTACCAGGCTCGCCGGGCTACACCTATCCAGAGAGCCTGCCGTACGTGAACGCCTCGGGCGGCCCCAACTGCCGCGGCCTCCCCGACGTACCGACCAAGCAGTACGGCGGCTCCTGGTACCACACGCCGTTCCTCGTCACCGACAATGCCTACGTTCCGTACCAGCCGAACACCGAGTTGCAGTTCGATGCGCCGTCCACAGTGCAGTTCCTGTTCAACGGAGCGTTCGCCGAAAGGGACGAGTACTGATGGCGCGCGACCGGACGCTTCTCAAGGTCTCCATCTTCACGGTGGCCATGCTGTTGGTGGCGGCCATGCTGGTGCTCGTCTTCGGCGAGTTCCGCTTCGCGTCCGACAAGAGCTATCACGCCACCTTCACAGACGCGTCGCGGTTGAAGGCCGGGCAGGACGTCCGGATATCCGGTGTCCCCGTGGGCACCGTCAACGCCGTCAAGCTGAATCCCGACAACACCGTCGACGTCGCGTTCGACATCAACAAGCGCTACCAGCTCTACACGTCCACCAGAGCTGTGGTCCGATACGAAAACCTGGTCGGTGACCGCTATCTGGAGATCACGTCAGGGCCTGGCGAGCTGCGCAAGCTGGCCCCGGGTTCGACCATCCCGAAGCAGAACACCCAGCCCGCGCTGGATCTCGACGCGCTGCTCGGCGGTCTGCGGCCGGTGCTCAAGGGCCTGGACGGCGCCAAGATCACCGAGGTGAGCAACGCCGTCCTCGAGCTGCTGCAGGGCCAGGGCGGTGCACTGTCGAATCTGTTGTCCACGACGAGCGCGTTCACTCAGAACCTCGCTGCCAGAGACCAACTCATCGGCGACGTCATCAACAACCTCAATACGGTGCTCGGCACGGTCGACGAGAAGGGTGCGCAGTTCGACGCCAGCGTCGATCAGTTGCAGAAGCTGATCACCGGGCTCGCGGAGGGCCGCGACCCGATCGCGGGCGCCATCCCGCCGCTGGCGTCGGCCGAGAACGACCTGACCGAGATGCTGCAGCAGTCGCGCAGGCCGCTGCAGGGCGTGATCGAGAACGCCAGGCCGTTGGCGCAGCGGCTCGACGAGCGCAAGGGTGACGTCAACAAGGTGATCGAACCGCTGGCGGAAAACTACCTGCGGCTCAACGCCCTTGGCGCGTATGGCTCGTTCTTCAACATCTACTACTGCTCGATCCGGATGAAGATCAACGGCCCCGCCGGCAGTGACATCCTGATTCCGTTCGGTGGCCCGCCGGACCCGTCGAAGGGGAGGTGTTCGGAGAATGGCTAGGCCTGACAGCAGCAATCCGCTGCGTACCGGGATCTTCGGCATCGCGCTGGTGGCGTGCCTTGTGCTGGTGTCGTTTGGTTACACCCAATTGCCGTTCTGGCCTCAGGGCAAGCCGTACGAGGCGTACTTCACCGACGCGGGCGGGATCTCGCCCGGCAACGACGTCAACGTGTCGGGCATCAGGGTCGGCAAGGTGACCGGCGTCGCATTGGCCGGCGACGCCGCGAAAGTTTCGTTCACGGTCGACCGCGATATCAAGGTCGGCGACCAGTCGCTGGTCGCGATCAAGACCGACACCGTGCTCGGCGAGAAGTCGCTGGCCGTCACGCCCCGAGGCGCTGGCGTGTCGACAGTCATTCCGTTGGGCCGCACCACAACTCCGTACACTCTCAACACCGCGCTGCAGGACCTCGGGCAGAACGCGAGCGAGCTGGACAAGCCGAAGTTCGAGCAGGCCCTGCAGACGCTCACCGACACGCTGCGCGATGCCACCCCCGAGCTGCGTGGCGCGCTCGACGGCGTCGCGAACCTGTCGCGCAGCCTGAACAAGCGGGACGAGGCGCTCGAACAACTTCTCGCGCACGCCAAGAGAGTGACCGACACCCTGGCGCAGCGTTCCGGTCAGGTGAACCAGTTGATCACCGACGGCAACCTGCTGTTCGCCGCGCTCGACGAGCGCCGTCAGGCGCTGAGCAACCTGATCGCAGGCATCGACGAAGTGTCGCAACAGCTTTCCGGCTTCGTCGCCGACAACCGAAAAGAGTTCAAGCCGGCGCTGGACAAGCTCAACGCCGTGATGGACAACCTGCTCGAGCGCAAGGAGCACATCGGCGAGGCCCTGCGCCGGCTGCCGCCGTACGCCACGGCGCTCGGCGAGGTGGTCGGGTCGGGCCCCGGCTTCCAGATCAACCTGTACGGCCTGCCGCCCGCCAGCCTTTCCGAGGTGCTCCTCGACTTCTACTTCCAGCCTGGCAAGATGCCGGACAGCCTCGCCGACTATCTGCGCGGCTATATCTCCGAGCGGCTGATCCTGAGGCCGAAGTCGCCATGACACAAGCCAATCCGCCCCTCGCGCGCAGCCGCTGGCTGCGGGTGGCGCTGGCCGCGCTGCTGGTGGCAACGCTGCTCGTCGGCGTGTATCTGGTGTGGCCATCGCGCGTCGGGCACAAGGTAGTCGGCTACTTCACCTCGGCGGTGGGCCTGTACCCGGGAGACGACGTCCGCATCGTCGGTGTTCCTGTCGGCACCGTCGACTCGATCGAACCGCGCGCCACCGACGTGAAGGTCACCATGACGGTGAAGGACGGCGTCAAGGTGCCTGCCGACGCCAAGGCGCTCATCATCGCGCCAAACCTGGTGTCGGCCCGCTTCGTTCAGCTCACTCCCGCCTACACCGGCGGCGCAGTGATGGCCGGCAGCGCGCAGATCGGCCTGGATCGCACCGCCGTCCCGGTCGAGTGGGACGAGGTCAAGGAACAGCTGACACAGCTGTCCACCCAGCTTGGCCCGCAACAGGGTTCGATGCAGGGTCCGCTGTCCGCATTCGTCAATCAGGCCGCCGACACGTTCGACGGCAACGGCGACTCGTTCCGGCAGGCGCTGCGCGAACTCTCCCAGACCGCAGGGCGGTTGGGTGACTCGCGCACCGACCTGTTCGGCACGATCCGCAATCTGCAGGTGCTCGTCAATGCGCTGTCCAACAGCAACGAGCAGATCGTGCAGTTCTCGAACCATGTCGCCTCGGTGTCGCAGGTGCTGTCCGACAGCTCGACCGACCTCGACAACACCTTGGGGACGCTCAACCAGGCGCTGTCCGACGTCAAGGGCTTCTTGAACCAGAACAACGAGGCGCTGATCGATCAGATCTCCAAACTGTCGCAGTTCACCCAGATCCTGACCGATCACAGCGACGACATCGAGCAGATCCTGCACATCACGCCTAACGGCCTGGCGAACTTCTACAACATCTACAACCCCGCACAGGGCACGGTCGGCGGTCTGCTGACGCTGCCGAACTTCGCCAACCCCGTTCAGTTCATCTGCGGCGGCACGTTCGACGTCGGCGCCTCGCCGGACAACTACAAGCGAGCCGAGATCTGCCGTCAGCGAATGGGTCCCGTGTTCAAGCGCATCACGATGAACTATCCGCCGCTGATGTTCCATCCGATCAACAGCATCACCGCGTACAAGGGCCAGATCATCTACGACACCCCGGAGACGGAGGCTAAGGCGCAGACGCCGCTGCCGTATCTGCAATGGCAGAACGCGCCTGGAGTCACGCCGCCGCAGCTACCGCCGGATGCCGACCTGACCTCGCTGATGGTGCCGCCCGCGCCGGAAGGCGCAGCGGCGACGTCACACGCCGGCGGCCCAGCAGCGGCGCCTGCCGATCCGGGCGTTCCTGCGCCGGTGACGCCGTCCCCCGCCGAGGGGGCAGGCGGATGATGCGCAAGGCACTGGCCATTGGTTCGGGCGCCCTGCTGCTGACGGGGTGTCAGTTCGGCGGACTGAACTCGCTGAACATGCCCGGGACGGCGGGCCATGGCAGCGGCTCCTACAAGATCACCGTCGAGCTGCCGGATGTGGCGACGCTGCCACAGAATTCGCCGGTGATGGTCGACGACGTCACTGTCGGGAGTGTGTCGGGCATCGACGCGGTGCAGCGGCCCGACGGCTCGTTCTATGCGGCGGTCCAGCTGTCACTCGACAAGAACGTCAACCTGCCGGCCAACGCCACCGCGAAGGTGGCGCAGACCTCACTGCTTGGTTCGCAGCACATCGAATTGTCGGCACCGGTCGGCGAGCAGGGAGCCGGGAAACTGGCCAACGGCTCGGAGATCCCGATGGACCGCACCGGCCGCTATCCCACCACTGAGGAAGTGCTCTCGTCGCTCGGCGTCGTGGTGAACAAGGGCAATCTTGGTGCGCTGCAAGACATCACCGACGAGACCTTCAACGCCGTGACGGGCCGCGCAGGAACCTTCGCGGACCTGGTGCCCCGGCTGGCCGAGCTGACCAGCTCGCTGGATCGGCAGACCAACGACATCATCAAGGCCGCAGAGGGACTCGACCGCTTTGCCGGAATCCTGGCGCGCAGCAAGGACAGTCTTGGCCGCACGCTGGATTCGGTGCCCGAGGCGCTCAAGGTGCTCAACAACAACAGGGCGAACATCGTCGACGCGTTCGGCGCATTGCGCAGCTTCGCGACCATCGCGTCACGCATCCTGCAGCAGACCAAAGACGATTTCGCCGCGGACTTCAAGGATCTGTATCCGATCATCAAGTCGTTCAACGACAACGCCGATGCCTTGATCAAGGACCTGGAGCTGCTGCCGACGTTCCCGTTCCACTACAAGTACCTGCGGAACGCCGTTCGCGGTGACTACCTCAACGTGTTCGTGACCTTCGACCTGACGCTGCGGCGCCTCGGCGAATCGGTGTTCACCACATCGCTTGGCCTCGACCCGAACATGAAGCACATGGACGAGGTCATCAACCCACCCGACTTCCTCACCGGCGCGATGTCGAACCTGTCCGGACAGGCTGCGGACCCGTTCAAGATTCCGGCGGGCACCGCCACTCAGCACGAGGGGAAGCCGTAATGCTGGACAGGCTGACCCGACTTCAATTGTCGATCTTCGCGGTCGTCACGGTGCTGACCGTCGGCGCGATCTCGATCTTCTATCTGCACGCGCCTGCGG
>JBKOYU010000835.1:0-13999 GCA_046725575.1 Actinomycetota bacterium
CTCTCCATGTTGTCGCGCTGCGATCCGCCGATCACGTGCAGCAGGCCCAAATCTCCGGGCTGGCTTACCCGCACGCACACCGGGTTTTCTTCGGGATGTCGGTGTGTTGCGGCCGGTTTGTGTGGTGACACCGGTAGCGTCCCGGTGGATGACAGATGCTCCTAGCGAAGCTCGCGAGTGGATGCTGACGTGGGCACGGTCCGGTTTGAAGCCGCCGGATATGTTCCACCCGATGGCAGATGAGTACGCCGATATCGATGGCCTGGAACGCGCCTTAGATATTCCGGTCGGCACGCCCGTCCTGATCAATCCAGACGGTGGTTGCGATGTTGCTTTGAGCGAGTTTTTTCGATCACCGCATTTCAATCGCCTTCGGGCTTCATCGAAGAAGTCCTATGCACTCGATCTGAGATTGTGGGTCGAGTATTTGGATTCTCGGGCAAAGACCTGGCGTGAGGCCGACCCTGACGACGTGAGCCGGTTCTGGTTGTGGCGATCTCGAAGCGACCTGAACCCGAATTCGGTGGGCGGCTCGAAGGCGAATCGGGAGTTGGCCGCAATCACTTTGTTGTACAGGTGGGCGTCTCATCCGAGCCGCGGTCACGTGCCGTTCAACCCCATCGAGCGAGAGACCCTTCATCTTCGCGACGGCGGCGTCATCGATGCGCGGGTGGTCAGATCAACGAACGTCGTGCGTGAACGGGTGCGGTGGCTGACCCCGCGGACGTTTCGGCTGTGGCGTGACGTCGGTATCGACGGATACACGACAGAGGGTCTACGCGACGAAGCATTTCGCGGTCGCACCGCGCTGCGAAACAAGGCCATGGTGGAACTTCTCTATGGCTCTGGCCTTCGAGTCCAGGAGGCCGGATCACTGTTGGTCAACGAGGTTCCGCCACCTGGCCCGGAGGGCGCGTTCAATGAGGCGCATCTGCCGGCCTCGATCGCCAAGGGTGGCCGGTCCCGTGTGTTCTACGTGCTCGATGACGCGCTGGCGTTGGTGAATAGCTACATTGCGACGAGTCGCCGCGTGGCGGTCGAGCGTGCCCGGAAGTCGGGCAGGTACAAGGATGTGCTGACCGTCGAGGTGACGGACATGCAGGTGACGACCGCCAGCGTGAAGTTCCGATACCACGGCGCCTGGCATCATCATGACAACATCGAGATCGCTGTCCGCAGATCGATGTTCATCAACACCGAGGACGGGTGTGAGCCATTGTGGTTGTGGCTCAACGAAGCCGGTCTCCCGATGCTCAAAGACACCTGGACCGACGTCTTCGACACGGCCAACGACCGCGTGACCGCGATTTTCGATCGCGCCCGCGTAACGGGAACGATCCATCGAAATGTGCGAGCTCCACGGCTCAGTCCCCACAGCCTGCGGCATTCTTTTGCGCTGTACATGCTCATTGCTCTGTACCGGTCGATCGATGCTCGACTGGGGACCGGTCGGACAGTGGACTACAACGAAGAGCGGTATCGGACGGCCTGGGAAATCGTTCGTGACCTGTTGGGTCACCGGAGTGTCACCACCACCCGGGATCGCTACCTTGCTCCTCTGAACGGGGTGAGACTGCAATCCCTGGTTGATGGCCCCGATTTGCAGCGCGCACTGCGCGGGCTAGCGATGCTCGACTCGCGGGTGGTTGACGTCGAGGTCAACCGATGACGGGTAACCGCAAGCGGCGAGACCTCCTGCCTCCTGTTGGGTTTGATGGCGCCCCCGCGATACTCCCTGGGCGGTTGTCGTTCACCGCGGTCAACGAGGACGGCACCGAGTCCAGGGTGATCACTCTGGAAAAGCTCCCTGGCGCAACCCGACTCAGGACAGAGCTCATTTTGGCGCTAGCCGAGCTGAACGGCCCACGGAAGCGGTGGCGGTCTATCTACAGCCTCAAGACCGGCTATGACAAGGTCAGTGCATTCCTGCGATGGCTTGACAACCAGGGCCACCAGCCACAGAGCGTTGCCGATATCAGCGTTGCGACATGGGATGCTTGGGTATTGCAGAACGGTGGCACCATCACCGTGACCGGCACTGGGAATATCTCCATGGTCCGAGCAGTGCTGATGTGCGTCCCGGGACGATCACAAGCGTTGACGCAGGCCATGTCTCGGCGCTTAGGGCAGCCAGCACCAACCATCCAGGAGTCATACACCGAGGAAGACTATCGGCGGATTCGCCGCGCGGCACGCAAAGCGGTCCACAGCGCATCCCGCCGCATCTCCGCGAACTTTGAGATCGTTCTGCGGTTCCAGGCCCGAGCGGACATGACATCTGATGAGAAGGCGCAAGCTCAGGCGTTACTCGAAGTGATGAAACATGGCAGCGCACAATCGAAGAGCTCCTACAAAAGCCTCGGAGCGTGGAGTGTCCAGGGGCGGCCGCTGACACGGCATGCGGAGAGGTCGCTGTTCTTGACCCCGCACGAGGCCTGGGCATGTGCGGTGCTGCTCGCAGCTGAGGCCGGATGGAACCGCTCCGTGATCCACCGGCTCGTTGTACCCGACAACAGTGCGGGTGCGGGCGACGACATCGCGGTGTACACGGTGCCGTTGAACAAGCCCCGCAGGGGAAGACACCAACATTCGACGACGACTGTCCTTGGCAACAGTGGCCCCGGCCGGGCACTGACCTGGATCATCACAGCCACCGAACCCGCACGGACGGTGCTCAACGATTCGGGACGCCCATCCGACCGTCTGCTCATCTACACCAAGTACAACGGCCACACACCCGCCTCGCGCTTCGGCCGGGGAGCCCCAGTGGGCGTACGCGTGACGCGTCCCCCGTGGGGCACGCCTGACCTCCATCCGATTTCCCTGCGCAAGCTGCGTCGCACCCACCAGGTCCTGTTTGACCGGTCGCCGGCCCAGCACACCCGCGCAACTCACGAGGACGTCTATCTGCGCAACGACAGCACAGCACCCGAACAGGCGCATGAGGCTGTTGCTGCCGGTCTCGCGGACGCAGTGTCGCGGGCCGAGGACTTCGTGAAGATGAGGATGCTCCCCGCCGAGCAGGTCGATGACGAAGTACGTTCAGGCCGATCCGACACTGCCATCGCCGCATGCACGGACTGCGAGCATCACCCCGACACCGGAACAGCCTGCACGGAGTCGTTTCTTTCTTGCCTGGGATGCGTAAACGCCATCGCGACTCCGCGCCACCTTTGCCGGCTGGTTCTCACGCATGCGGGGCTCGTCGAGCTCAGCAGCACGATCAGCAGTGACGAATGGGCACGGCGGTGGGAGACCCACTACCAACGGCTGTGCTCGCTGCTGAAGCGCCACACCACAGAGGCCGAACGAGCAGCGGCGATGAAATCAGCGACCGAGCACGACCGCAACGTGGTGACCAGATTGCTTGGCGGGGGGTACTCCGCATCATGACCGTGCCATTCTCGCCCGCGCCTCACGGTCCGGAGTGGACGGTTGGACCGAACGACCCAGCCATCAAACAGGATCGGGTGCAAGTTCCAGACAGCCCAATCCCCCGTTATGGCGCGGACAAGTGGAGTCTTGCCCCGCTGGGCACTCCTGCCGCGGTGCAGCCGGGAACCTTGATCTGGACCCGGTTCCCGGAACCCGTATCTGAGTCCTTCCGCCGAACGGCGTGGCTGCTCATCAACACGCCGCTGCCAGCAGCACTGCTCGACCGGGACAGATCCGCCGCGATCGAGTGGTATAGCGGTTCCTCGATCCGGACGACCGTCATGAACGACTGGCTCGTATTCGCGACGTGGTTGCAGCAGAAGACAATTACACGACTCTGCGATGTCACCCCCGGTGATTTCGAAAGCTACGCCAAACATGTTCAAGCCGCGGAATCCAGCGCTGCGACCAAGCGAAGAAGGTTGCGATGCGTGACTCGCCTGTGGGCCTACGCGGCGAACCTACCGGCATCGGACGCACTACCGATGCCGGTATGGGAAGACGAACCCATGAGCGACTTCATGTCCATCACCACCCGCAGCGGGGAAAACACGACGCCAATCATCCACCCCACCACGATGGCTCCGCTGCTGCTGTGGTCACGGCGATTCCTCACTCTCGCCGACGACATCACCGCCGCAACGAACCGCTGGCAGTCACGTCTGGACGAGATGCCCGCGAACCCCGGTCGCCGCAGCCAAGCCGCAGCCGCCGCACTCGTACAACAGTGGATTGCCAGCGGCACAACAGATCTTCCCGCCAAGGCGAGGTTGGGCAGGCGGAACATCGATTTTCAGTACCTGGCCGCGATGCACGGGCAGATCGATACAGAGGACCTGAGCCGGGCGATCAAAGACAGCGGCTACCAGTTTCGCCTTGACTTTCACGCACCGACTCTGGTCGATAGCCCCATCATAGCCACCATCGACGGCAAGCCATGGTGTCCCGGCATCGACTACAAAGACCTCCGAACACTGCAGCACTCGCTGATCGCCGCGGCCCTCGTGATCGTCACCTACCTCACCGGAATGCGCCCACACGAGGTCCTCGCCCTCCAGCCCGGTTGCCTTCAGCGCCAACGCATCAGCGCCGCCGTGGTTCGCTATTCGGTTCACGGCCGCAAGTACAAGCGGGTCCGCCGCGACGGACGCAGCGATCCCAACGGCCAAGAACGTTCCTGGACCACGATCCCGCCCGTGGCCCAGGCGATCGACACCCTCGAACGGAGTTTCCCGCAAAACACGGTTCTCTTCCCCTCCGCCCGCGACGGGACGATCCCGCTGGCCACCCCAAACGCGGGACCGCAAATCGCAACGCTCATCGAGACAGCGAACTCGCTGACCCAGAAACTGCAACTACCCGACGCCTACGCCATACCCCCTGACCCCGCAGGCCCCATATCGCTGCGGCGCTTTCGACGCACTCTGGCCTGGCACATCCGCCGCCTGCCCCACGGCAAGGTCGCCCTCGCCATCCAATACGGCCACCTGACGATCTCGCAGGGCGAGGGGTACTCGGGGCTCAATGCTGCCGGTTTCGCCGCCCTCATGGCGCAAGAGGAGGCCTCCGCGCTGATCGACACCATCGAACAGACTCGACGTGACCTCGAGGCCGGAGAGGGCGTCTCAGGACCCGCCGCGAAACGGCTGATCAACGTCGTCGACCGCGCCAGGGGCTTCGTAGGCACATACCTCAGCGCGAAGGACGCCCGTAGGCTCAAAGCAGACACCAGCCTGATGATGTACGACAACCCCGACAGCTTCCTGACTTGCATGTTCGATCCGAACCGCGCACTTTGCCACCGCACGGCCAACCGCCAGGCCGTCGAACCCAGGCTCGATGATTGCCAACGCAACTGCTCCAACATCGCCCGCACCGACCGGCACATCAGCGCCCTGGAGCACGAGGTGCAGCGCCTGCGCTCTGAAGCGGACAGCCCCCTGACACCAAGACCGTTGGCGCTAAGACTTCAATCCCGTGCCGACACCTTCGCGGCAATCGTCAGCCAACACCGCGCAACCGCCATTACGACGGCATCACCAGAAGAGACACAGGCACCCGCATGAATCGCAACGACCCGAACACCGGCGACACTGTCACCGACATCCTCGCCGCCATGGTGCGAGTGCTGTCCGGACACCCAACAGTCGCGACACCCGGCGACCTCACCATCACCGCCGTGGTAGCAGAAGCACAGGTGAAGCGACATCTGTTGACGCACAAGCACACCGCCCTCAAGGAGCTCTTCTACCAACTACGAGACACCTGCAGTAACCCGCTGATCGTGCGAGCGGAGAAGGTGAACGGTGAACACGCAGAACTCACGAAGAAGCTCGCCGAGGCACGCAACGAGGCACGCGACTGGAAGGCCACGGCACAAACCTTCGCCAGGGCCATCCACGTGCTCACCATCGAGAACGCGGAACTCAAAAAGATTGCACGCCCAACACAGCTGCGATCCGTTCGGTAGCCACAGTTCCTCTGCTGTGGCCCCACCCCACCCTGACGATGCGCGTCAGAGGTTCCAGTCGGTGACCACATGTTCGAGCCGTTGGCGCGCTCGGCGGGTGAGCCCGACGTCGTGAGTGTCTGGCCAGGTGTCGATCTCGGCGCTTGTGCAACGTGCATCTTTGGATCGCCGCCTTGGCGCCGAAACCTCGCGCACCGCCGCTGCGAGCGCTGTACGACACCGCACTACCCAGCGACCCAGTTCGAACATTCCGTAGGCGGCGATGGCCTTGGGCAACAAGGGATTCAAATCCTGCACCCCGGTGGCGTCGGCCCAACCACCATCGCCGTCCTGCTCGCTCAAACCGTCAACGCCGCAGAGTCGGTCCACTGCAGCTCAGCTAAGTTTCTAAGTTTCTAGCGAATTTTCTCTGCGTCGGCGACAGGTACTTCAGCATCCACCGTCAGTGCCCGCCGCCGGCGCCGTCCCATACTGCGTGCCGCCGGTGAGACGATCACCACCGCAGCAACTGCCCACAGCGCGATGGTCATCGGGGACGACCACAACACCGCCCAGTCCCCTTCGGACAAGATCAGGGCTCGCCGCAGCTCGACTTCCAGGAGCGGCCCCAGGATCACGCCCACCACTGCCGGCGCTACCGGGATATCGGCGAGCCGCATGAACAACCCGACGGCACCGATGGCGACCAGCAGCAGGATGTCTGACGGGTTGCCGCCGGCGGCGTAGGCACCGAACACCGCGAACACCATCACACCCGCATAGATGCCCCACGCCGGAATGGTCAACGCACGGGCCCAGATTTTCACCAGCGGCAGGTTGAGCACCAGCAGCATCGCGTTCCCGATGAACAGCGACGCGATGAGCGCCCACACCAGATCACCCGATTCGGTGAACAGTGCGGGGCCGGGCTGCAGGCCGTAGGACTGGAAGGCGGTCAGGATCACGGCGGCGGTTGCCGACGTCGGTAGGCCGATGGTCAGCAGCGGTACGAGCACCCCGGCGGCCGAGGCGTTATTGGCCGATTCCGGCCCGGCGACCCCTTCGATCGCACCGTGTCCGAACTGCTCCCGATGCTTGCTGAGCCGCCGTTCGGTGGCATAGGACAGGAACGTCGGGATCTCCGCGCCGCCCGCGGGCAGCGCGCCGATGGGAAAGCCGATGAAACTGCCCCGCAGCCAGGCCGGCCACGATCGCCGGAAGTCTTCGCGGTTCAGGATCGCGCGACCGCGCACCGGTGTCACCGTCGACGTGCCGGTGCGGGCCAGAATGTGTCCGAAAGTCTCGCCGAGGGCGAACAGGCCGACCACCACGAGCACGACGTCAATGCCGTTGAGCAGCGTATCCGAACCGAACGTCAGACGGCCCTGGCCGCTCTGGGCGTCGATACCGACGAGCCCCAGGGTCAGTCCGAGCAACAGGGATGCCAACCCCTTCTTGAGGTTGGGGCCGAGCAGGGTCGACACCGTGACGAAGGCGATCACCATCAACGCCACGTATTCCGGCGGCCCGAAACTCACCGCGAAATCTGCGACCCAGGGCGCGAGGAACGTGATACCGATCGTTCCGATCGTTCCGGCCACGAATGAGCCGATGGCCGCGGTGGCCAGCGCTTGGGCCGCACGCCCGGCCCTGGCCATCTTGTTGCCCTCCAACGCAGTCATGATCGACGCCGACTCACCCGGGGTGTTGAGCAGAATCGAGGTCGTCGATCCGCCGTACATGCCGCCGTAGTAGATGCCCGCGAACAGGATCAACGCGGAATCCGGTTCCAACCGGAAGGTAATGGGCAGCAGCAGTGCCACGGTGAGTGCGGGCCCGATACCCGGCAGCACGCCGACCGCGGTGCCGATGGTCACGCCGAGCAGCGCCCACAGCAGGTTGTCGAATGACAGTGCGGCAGAGAAACCTTCGATCAGCATGTTGAGCGAATTCATCTCAAAACCCCCACGGTCCGGCAGGCAGCGACAGGTCGATCAGACGATCGAATATCAGCACGATCAGGCCGGCCAGCACAGCGCCGACCGCCGGTATCCGCCAACTGATCGGGGCTTGTAGGACGATTGCGCTGACCGTGTAGATGACCAAGGCCACTAGCCAGAACCCAACGACCGGCATGAACAGCGCAGCGAGCACGAGGGTCACCACAACCATGCCGATACCCAAAACATGGCGCAGGTCCAGCGTCCACTGCCGGATCGATCCGAACGCGGTGATCAGATAGTTTCGCGTGGAGAACGCCATCCACCCCCCGACCAGGGCGAGACCGGCCGCCACCGCCGTCGGGAAGAACGCCGGTCCGAGTGGTTCGTTGACCGCCCGCAGGCCGCGGGCGTTGACGAAGACCACCACCGCGAGTGCCACCGTGACCAGGCCGACGATGCAGGTGCTCACTTCTGCAACCACCGCTGGACGGTCCGATGCGTCACGGGCATCCGGTGGCGGCGGGGCATCGTGAGGCCGATGCGCCTGTGCCTCAAGGTCATCGAGGGAGGGCTTGTGGTGTTCCTCGTTCACGAAATGAGTCCGATCTCTCGTAGGGTTTGCCTGGTCTTTTCCACGTCGGTGCCCACAAAGTCGACGAATGCCGACCCGTCCAGGTAGGCCGCTTCCCACCCGCGTTCTTCGAGCAGAGACCGCCATTCCTCGGTCTCGGTCATCTGCCGGATCATCCGCGTCACCGCCGCCAGTTGATCGGGGTTCAGGCCGGCCGGCGCCGCGACGCCGCGCCAGTTCTCCACCTCGACGTCGATACCTTTTTCGATCAGGGTCGGAACATCCGGGAGACTCGCCAGACGCTGCGGTGACGACACCGCCAGGGCGCGTACATCGCCGCTTTCGATGTACGGTTTGATTTCTGCGACTCCAGAGAGGCCGGCTTTCGCGCGACCGGAAAGCACTGTCGAAAGCGCCTCGCCGCCACCGGAATGCGCGACGTAGGACACCTGCCGCGGGTTGGCACCGAGTGCCTTCGCGAGCTTGCCTGCAAGCACCTGCTCGACGCCGCCGGCGGAACCGCCCGCGAAGGAGACTGCGCCGACATCGGCCCGGATCGCCTCGGCGAGTTGCTCGATCGATGTGATCGGCGAGGCCGCGGGCACCACGATCACCTGGTATTCGGTGAGCAGCCGCGCGATTGGGTTGACGGAGTCCAAGCCGTAGCGCGACTCATTGGTCTCGATCGCGCCGACCATGATGGCCCCCATGACCATGAGCTCGTTGGGTTGACCTGCGAGTTGCTGGTATTGGGCGAGGCCGATGGTGCCGCCGGCTCCACCGACGTTGTAGACCTCGGTCCGGCCCAGGATCGGAACCAACGCCGCCTGCATCGCCCGGGCGGTCTGGTCCCATCCCCCGCCGGGCTTCGCCGGCGCCATGATTCGGACCTGGCCCGCGTCCAGCACAGGATCAAGGCCGCTCGCCGAGATCGCTGCGGATGGCCGGCTGTAGACCAAGGCCCCGATCGTGAGCACGACCAGCGCAATCAACAGGACCGCTGTCCCGGATAGACGACGATTCACGACACCTCCACTTTGTCGACCAATGTATACAATGATGTGCATTACTACAAGCCCGCGTTGTGCGCGGGATTACTAGCGGTGGATCAGCTGCTCACGAATCAGCTGCAGGCGCAGATTCCGAGCCGTGGTCATGTGGTCCGCGGCAATTCGCCTGGCCTCGTCCGCATCGCGGGCGGCAATAGCATCGACAAGCATGCGATGCTCTTCCAGCGCTGTCTCCCAACGGTTTCCGACAGATAGCGTCGAGGTTGGGGCGTGAACCAGGTGGGCATTGAGCCGGCCCAGCAAGTCCTGCAGCACCGGGTTGTGGCTGCACGTCCAGACGGCACGATGAAATTCGAGATTCGTCGCCGTGCGCTCGGCGTCGGTGGGCGCGGTCAATGCCCGGTCCCTTTCCCACAACGCCTCCAGCGACGCAAGATCCACTGCGGTGCGCCGGTCGGCCGCCTGCGCGGCCGCCTCACTTTCGAGGTTGATGCGTAAGTCGTAGACCTGGATGAGCTCCTCGGCGGACACGGCGTGCACGACCAGGCTCCTCCCGTCGCGCCGCGCCAGACCGTCACTCTCCAACCGCATCAGCGCCTCGCGCACCGGAGTGCGCGACACACCGAACTCCTCGGCCAATGGGATCTCGCGCAGCGGCTCACCCGGCCCGAGGGAGCCATCCAGGATTCGCGCACGAAGCGCCGCATAGATTGCCGCGCCTTCGACCATGCGCGCAGTGTATGCGAGTGGCCCCGACGGCCTCGACCCTCGCCCCGGCGCGTTGCCGGACAACCGGCGTCCCACGTCAGGCGCTCTGTCCGGCACGGCGGCCGAACACCACCCCGGCGGCAAGGCCGGTACCTCCCGGGTAGTTCCCCGAGAACAACCCGCCGAGTGCCTCGCCCACCACGAACAGGCCGGGGATCGGCGCAGCATCGGCACGCAGCACACGTCCGTCCGCCCCGGCCCGCAGGCCGCCGAAGGTGAAGGTGATGCCACAGGTGACCGGGTAGGCATGGAAAGGTGCGGCGACCAACGGTGAGGCCCAGTTCGACTTCGGGGGCTCGACGTCGGCCCGCCGGCCGTCCTTGATGTTGGGATCGAACGTGACCGTGGTGTCGATGGACTCGTTGAACTCAGAGACGGTTGCGGCCAAGGTGTCGGGGCTGACGCCGATCTCGCCGGCCAGCCCCTCGATCGTGTCTGATGTCCGGAACGACACTCCCGGCATCTGATACTCCTCGGCGCGCAGCAGCTTGGCGGCATCGGCGTCGAAGATCTGGAACGCAGTCGAACCGGGCTGCTCCAGAATGTCGCGGCCGTACTTGGCGTAGGTGTAGTTCCGGAAATCGGCACCCTCGTCGACGAATCGGCGACCGTCCCGGTTGACGATGATGCCGAGTGGATACCCGCCGCGGGTCAGCCGATTGGTCAGCTCACGGTTGCTCTCGTTGTCCGGGTGCCAGGCATCCCATTGCACGCTGTGGCAGGTGGACCAGTCTCCGCCGCGGGCCGCGCCGAGCCGCTCGATCGCGGCAACCAGCAGATTGCCGGTGTTGTGCGGTGTGCCACGAACCTTGGCGTTCTCCCAGCCTGGGCCGAGGTACTGCCGCCGCAGGTCCGCGTTGGCCTGAAACCCGCCGGACGCGATGATGACGCTGTCAGCGAGTATCCGGTGCGGTTCGCCGTCGATTCGGTATTCGACACCAATCACCCGGTCGTCTTCGGTGATGAAATCAGTGACATCGGCGCCGTAGCGCACGGTGGTACCCAACTCCTCGGCCACGCGGGTGTGGTCCCGGATCAACCCGACCCCGCCATCGACGTTCCCGACATGCAGTCCGCCCCAGAACAAGAAGCTGCCGTCGGGCCGCTCATACGCCTGGCGCTCGTACATCAGCCGGTAGGACAGCCCCAACGATTTCAGCCAGCGCAGCCCGGCCGCCGCCTCTTCGACAAGGACCTGACTCAACTCGGGATCGTTGCGACCGTCGGTGACTTTGGCCAGATCGGACAGGTACTCGTCGGCCGAATACGCCGGCACCGTTGTTCTGTCATGACGTTCGTCGGGCTCGACGAGATCGAGCAGATCGTCCAGCCCGTTGTGCGTGATACGGGTGGCGCCTGCCGTGAAATAGCTGTTGCCGCCCGCGTCATGGGTTCCGCGTTCGAGCAGCGTCACACTGCGACCACGCATCCGGGCCGCGTGAGCTGCACTGAAACCTGCGTTCCCACCACCGACTACGACGACATCAACGTCTGTGTGCTGATTCATGTACACAATTGTACACAATTGTGGCCATCTTGGAAACCGTCACATGCTGCCGAGTCGATCCGCGAGGCTGCCATGGCGAAGGACCCTGGTCGGCCTGCCCCGTAGCATCCAGGTGACCCGAGCGATTCAGGAGGCAGCCAGTCCCAGCCTTACGCAACACGCGGGAAACCCCCAAGGAATCGCGTGTCGCAGCCATTGTGCCCAAGGTCGACCGTCACGTCATCGGTCCATGCGTCACCGAAGAGGCTGCGGTCGTAACCGGATCTCGGCGCGCGTCCCTTGATGGGCAGGGTGGCGAGTTTCGCCAGCGCGGCTGCGGATTCCACAGCCTCCGCCGGTGGGGTCGCCGGGCCAAAGGCGTTTGGTCTGATGCTGCGAGTCAGTCTTCGCGTGGAGGTTTGCCGGTGGCCTGATAGATGACGCGCTTGGCCACCTCGACGGCGTGGTCAGCAAACCGCTCGTAGAAGCGGCTCAGCAGCGTTATGTCGACCGCGGGCGCGACCCCGTGCGTCCATTCCCGGTCCATCAATACGGAGAAGAGTTTGCGATGCAGTTCGTCCATCGCATCGTCTTCCTTATCGACCTTCGCCGCCTTGTCTGGGTCGGCATTGAGCAGTACCTCTTGGGCGGCGTTGGCCAATTCGACTGCGATCCGTCCCATTTCGGCGAAGTATCCATTGACGTGCTCGGCGAGAGCGTGCTGCGGGTATCGGCGGCGGACGATTTTGGCCACGTGTGTGGCTAGCCCGCTCATCCGCTCGAGATCGGCGGCGATGCGGATGGAGCTGGTGAGGGCTCGCAGCTCACCGGCTACGGGCGCCTGCAGCGCCAACATTTTGAATGCTTCGTCGGTGGCGCGGCACTCATCACGACAATTTGTTCGTGGTCGTCGATGACCTGCTCGGCCAGCAGCAGGTCGGCGTGCAGGAGCGGTTGTGTGGCGTTTCCCATGGCCGCGCCGACCAATCCGCCGATTTCGCCCAGCCGCATGGTTAGGGCGGTTAGCTGCTCGTGGTAGGCGGTTCGCACCCTGTCAGGATACTTCTGACCAGCACGAAAGCATCGGCTTGGCGTACCTAGGACGCATCGACGACACGTATGGCCACCTCGGCGATACGGGCATAAATGGCCACGGCGATATGTTCGCGGGCGCTCATCTCGACGTCCTCGCGCCGGCGTGTCTTGGTGATACCACGAATCTCAGGGATCTCCACCTTCCACCAACAACCGTTGTAGGTGATCGTGATATCGAAGCAGCGCGGCGGCTTCGCCGGTTTGGCCTGCGCAGGGAAGAACCGATGGCCCAGCGCCTCGCGGAGGCAGTCAAGTTCGAACTGTTCTCGTCGCTTTTCGGCAATACGCTGACGCGCGCGGAGCATGCAGCGTGTATTGCCGCTGTCCTGGGGCTCTGCGAGTGCGTTGGCAATTTCGTCGTCGACGTGAGCCCGCTGGTCGATTGTGTCTGCCAGCTGCCGGAACAACCTGGGCTGGTGAATCCACTCGATGAACGACGCACTAAGCGATTCATGCACCGTGGCATCCCACGCTATGACTAACCCATCTTCGATGTGGCGACGAGAGGAGTAGACCTCCGACCATGTGCGATCTTTGTGCAACCCGTGTCCGGCGATGCCGATGACCGACTGCACGCGCTCAGGGTGATCCAATGCGTATCGGACGGCCAAGTCGGAACCGAATGAGTGACCTACAGGAATCCACGCCCACCGTCATCCTGATCGTTTCGAGGTCGGCGACGGCCTGAGCGAGGTCATGGGCGCCGCCGCCGGAGCGGCCCACGCCCCTGGGCTCGGGAACCCATGCCCGTGTGCTGTCGGGAGCCAAGGCGTCGTTCTCCAGATAGTTCACACAGCCTGGGCCGCCGGACAGCACCACCACGTCTGGCCCGTTGCCCACCACACCAACGTGAAGCGACGTCCCATCGTCACAAGACACCGCCACCGACTCCACCAGGCCAATTCTGCCGCGCTCCATGCCGGTCACCAGTCACAAGGGACTGTCTGGTTTCTAGAGAAACGAGGCCGCTCACATCTTGTCTCACCCGGAGGTGCGGTCCTACGGTCAGCGTGATTCTTTCCCTAGGGTTCTGGTCATGAAGGTTCGCAGGGCCGTCATCGCAGCCGCAGGGCTGGGTACGCGCATGTTCCCAATCACCAAGACGATCGACAAGGCGATGCTTCGCATCGGTTCACGGCCGGCAATCGACCTGATCATCGGCGAATGCCGCGCTGCGGGCGTCGACCAGATCGCAGTGGTTGCGCGGGCCGGTTCGTCACAGGTGCAGGACTACTACACACC
>JBKOYU010000508.1:0-3800 GCA_046725575.1 Actinomycetota bacterium
CACGCTGAGACCGCATACGACTTCGCCGTCGCCGGAGCCGGCACCTCCTCGGTTCTTGCTCATCACGGCGCGGAGGAATGAGGAATATGAAGCTGATTACTGCGATCGTCAAGCCGTTCACGCTCGAAGACGTCAAGACCGGCCTGGAGCAGACGGGTATTCTCGGAATGACCGTGAGCGAGGTTCAGGGCTACGGCCGCCAGAAGGGTCACACCGAGGTGTACCGCGGCGCCGAGTACTCCGTCGACTTCGTGCCGAAGGTGCGGGTAGAGGTTGTGGTCGATGATTCCGCCGTCGACAAGGTGGTGGATGTCATCGTCCAGGCCGCGCGTACCGGAAAGATCGGCGACGGCAAGGTGTGGGTCAGCCCCGTCGACACCGTGGTCCGGGTACGCACCGGAGAGCGGGGGTCCGACGCCCTTTGAGCCGCATCTGAAATGAGACGTCGTCTCCCGAACGTGCACCGTGAGCGTTTATAGGTAAAGGCCGGGGGAGGACTCGAAATGACAGAGCAGACACCAGATCCCGCCGCCGGCGCTCCCCTAGCACGCTGGGGGCCCTCTCGATGGGGAGCCCCGGCGGCGGGCTCGTTGCGCCCCGCGAGAGATTTGGCGGCGGCATCCGAACAACTCCTAGCGGGCGGCGCACGTCAACTGGATTCGGCCGCGCTGCGCGATGCGCTGCTGGATCTGCACGATTTCTGGCTCACCACAAAGGCCACCGAGATCGGAGTCACCGCAACCAGTGGGTTCGCGATCGTCGCGACCGGTGGCCTGGGGCGGGGAGAGCTACTGCCGTACTCGGACCTCGATTTGACGCTGCTGCATGACAACATGCCCCACGACATCGTCAGTCAGGTCGCGGAATTGCTGTGGTACCCGTTGTGGGATGCGAACATTCGCATCGACCACAGCGTGCGCACCGTGCCCGAGGCGCTGACGGTCGCGGGCGAGGACATCTCCGCGGGCCTGGCCATGCTGGAGGCGCGGCACATCGCGGGCGACTCCGACCTGTCGTCACTGCTGATCGGCGGAGCCCGTCGGCAGTGGCGCACCGGAATCGCTTCGCGATTCGACGAACTCGTGGAGCACACAGAGTCGCGGTGGCAGCGCAGCGGCCAGATCGCCCACCGCGCCGAGCCCGATCTGAAATGCGGCCGTGGCGGCCTGCGCGACGTGCAACTGCTCAACGCGTTGGCGATCGCGCAGCTCGCCGACGTCTATCCGAGCCGCTCGCTGGCCTCGCCCACGGGCACGCTGGGCGAGGCGCATCTGGCGCTGCTCAACGTGCGCACCGAGCTGCACCGGGTGTCCGGCCGCGGCAGGGAACTGCTGCTTGCCCAGCACGCCGATGAGATCGGCGCTGCGCTGCACATCGGTGACCGATTCGACTTGGCGCGCATGCTCTCCGATGCCGCCCGCACCGTCAGCTACTACGTCGACGCCGGGCTGCGCACCGCGGCCAACGCGTTGCCGCGGCGCGGGCTGGCCGCCTTCAGGCGTCCCGTGCGCCGTCCCGTCGACGAAGGTGTCATCGAGTCCGCCGGTGAGGTGATCCTGGCCCGTGATGCCCGCCCGGAACGCGATCCTGGTCTGATCCTTCGGGTGGCCGCCGCCTCTGCCACCACCGGGCTGCCGATCGCGGCGTCGACCCTTTCCCGGCTCACCGAGTCCGCGCCGGAGCTGCGCACGCCGTGGCCGCGCCCGGCGCTCAAGGATCTGTTGGTGATGCTGGCCGCCGGCCCGGCTGCGGTGGCCACCATCGAAGCGATGGACCGAACCGGGTTGTGGGGCAGGCTGTTCCCGGAGTGGGGCGCCGTGCGCGACCTACCCCCGCGCGACGTCGTGCACATCTGGACCGTCGATCGTCACCTCGTCGAAACCGTCTCGCGGGCAAGCGCATTCACCACCCGGGTGTCCCGGCCCGACCTGCTGGTGCTCGGAGCGCTTTGCCACGACATCGGCAAGGGCCGCGGCGGGGACCACAGCGTCATCGGCGCCGAATTGGCCACCCAGATCGGCACCCGGCTGGGTCTGTGGCCGTCGGACGTCGAGCTGCTGTCGAAGGTGGTGCGCCATCACCTGCTGCTGCCGCACACTGCGACGCGCCGCGACCTTCAGGATCCGAAGACCATCTCCGCGGTGGTCGACGCGCTCGACGGCGACCCCGTGCTGCTGGAGCTGCTGCACGTGTTGGCCGAGGCGGACTCGCTTGCCACCGGCCCCGGTGTGTGGGGCGACTGGAAGGCGTCGCTGATCGGTGATCTGGTGCGGCGCTGCCGGTTGGTGATGGCGGGTGAGCCGCTGCCGAAGCCCGATCCCATTGACCCGCGCTATCTTTCGCTGGCATCCGATGTCGGCGTGCACGTCGAGATGACCCCCGGCGACGGCCCGCACATCTACGACGTGACGATGATCGCGCCGGACGTTCGGGGCCTGGTGTCGAAGGCCGCCGGTGTGCTGGCGCTGAATTCGCTTCGCGTGCACTCGGCGTCGGTGAACGGTCATGAGGGCGCGGCGATCAACTCATTCGTGGTGTCACCGCATTTCGGTTCACCACCGGCCGCCGAGCTGTTGCGCCAGCAGTTGATCCTTGCCCTCGACGGTGAACTGGACGTGCTGGTGTCGTTGGACAAGCGGGACCGCGACGCGGCGCAGCACGGCACCACCCGGGCGGGCGAAGTGCCGGATGCGGTGCCGATCAACCACGCGGCGGCACCGCCGAAGATCCTGTGGTCCGAGGGCCCCGAGGCAGGCGAACTCGTGGTGCAGATCCGCGCCACCGACCGCGCGGGCCTGCTGGCGAGGCTGACGGCGGTGTTCGAACGCGACGGCGTGGACATCGCATGGGCGAAGGTCACCACGCTGGGATCGTCGGTCGTCGACGTGTTCAGCATCGTGGTACCAACCCTGGCGTCGGGAGACAGGTCGGTGCGCGACGAACTCGAGCACGATCTCTACGCCGTACTGCCTGCTCCCGCGCCCGCGAAGCCGGTGTCTGAAGCGAGCTAGGCTGAACGGCGTGTTTGAATCGCTGTCCGACCGGTTGACCGGTGCCCTGCAGGGGCTGCGCGGCAAGGGCCGGCTGACCGACGCTGATATCGACGTGACCACCCGCGAGATCCGGCTGGCGCTGCTGGAAGCCGACGTCTCGCTACCGGTGGTGCGTGAGTTCGTCGCCCGCATCAAAGACCGCGCCAAGGGCGCCGAGGTCTCCGGTGCGCTCAACCCGGCCCAGCAGGTCGTCAAGATCGTCAATGAGGAACTGATCGGCATCCTCGGCGGCGAGACCCGCCAGCTGGCGTTCGCCAAGACCCCACCGACTGTGGTCATGCTCGCCGGTCTGCAAGGCTCCGGTAAGACCACGCTGGCCGGCAAGCTCGCGAAATGGGTTAAGGATCAAGGACATACGCCCCTGCTGGTGGCGTGCGACCTGCAACGGCCCGGTGCGGTCAACCAGCTGCAGATCGTCGGCGAACGCGCCGGTGTGCCGGTCTTCGCGCCGCACCCGGGTGTGTCGACCGAGGGCTCCGAGCAGGCAGGTCATGGTGACCCTGTCGCGGTCGCCGCCGGGGGCCTGGACGAGGCCAAGACCAAGCACTATGACGTCGTCATCGTCGACACCGCCGGCCGGCTCGGCCTCGACGACGAGCTAATGAGCCAGGCCGCTTCGATCCGCCGTGTGCTTGACCCCGACGAGGTGCTGTTCGTCCTCGACGCCATGATCGGCCAGGACGCGGTCACCACGGCCGAAGCGTTCCGCGAGGGCGTCGGATTTACCGGCGTGGTGCTGACCAAGCT
>JBKOYU010000233.1:0-7178 GCA_046725575.1 Actinomycetota bacterium
CTGGTGGGGATGAAGCCCACCGGTCCGACACCGCCGAGCGGGCCCAGCGGGCCGTAGTTGCCGGGTAGCGGTGTCAGGAAGCCGTCGTTGGCGTCGGGTTCGACGAGCACATCGTCGGCCAGCCCGCAGCCGCCGGTGAAGGCGCGCAGATTGGCCCACGCGTTCGAGTACGTCGGGTACTGGCGCACGATTCCCGCGGTCATCGACCCGACGAAGACCACCACCATGAAGCCCGCGGCGAGCGGGATGGGTGCAGCGGTCAACGCGCGCGCGATGCGGCCCTCGCCGTGCTCACGGGACGCGAAATGTAGCCAGGCCGCGTAGACCGCGGTGATCGCGAACAAGATGAAGAAACCGAAACTGACGGTGATTCCGGCGATCTTCGGCGTCGCGTTGTTGAACGGCACGCCGTAGCTCGACACGTACCACCAGCCGTTGGTGGTGGCGAAGCACAACGCCAGCGTGAAGAACACCGCGGCGAGAAACGCCATCCGGTTGCGCGACCACCGCAACACCGCCGGCGACACCAGCACCGTGGCCACCGCCGCCATCGCTGCGCCCACCGCGGCGAACAGTCCGAAGTGATGCACCCACTTCGTCGGCGTGAACCACAGGAAGAACATGGTGCCGAAGATGACGCCCATCAACCGCCACACCGGGCCGCGCGCCACCCCGGGAACACGCTTGCGGCGCAACATGATAAACATCGCCGTGAACAGCGACAGCGCGGTGATGAGGAAGCCGAATCGTCGTGACAGCGAGCCGTCGACCGTCGGCAGGATCAGGTAGTAGTAGCGCAGGTTCTCGGTGTACCACGCCTGGCTGGGCCCGATGGCCGTGCGAATCCTGGTGGCCTCCAACACCGTTGCCAGCGTTTGGTCGAAGAAGACCACCGTCAGCACGACGGTGCCCGCCGCCAGCAGCGGCGCGACCAGCGGCCAGGTGCCGACGACGCGATGCCTGCGCACCAGGATCCGCAGCAGCGGCCGGCCGCCTGCCAGCAGCGCAGCCACCGCGATCAAACCGGTCGGCTGGATGCCCAACGTGAACGACGCGGTCAGGATCGCCAGCGCCGCAGGCGTCATGCGGCCCGAGATGATCGCGCGCTCGATCAGCACGTAGGTGATCAGCGCGCCGGTGGCGATCTGTCCCTCGGGGCGCAGGCCGTTGTTGAACGGCATCCACGCCGCCAGCAGCACCAGCCCCGCCGCCCACACTGCAGGCTTGCTCGCTGCGACCGCGGGCCCGAGCCGGGGGAGCACTTCACGAGACAGCAAGAGCCAGCACGCGATTCCGCACACCAGGTCGGGCAGACGGATCCAGATGCTCGCGTCGCTGACGCTCGTCATCAACGCCAGCAGGTTGTAGTACCAGCCGAACGGGTCTTCGGGACTGCCGAACCAGCGGAAGTAGTTCGACATGTAGCCGGCGTGCCCGGCGACGCGGGCCATGGCGAGGATGTAGCCGTCGTCCGACGAGTTGGCGCCGATGACATGCCACACCAGGAAGCCGCCGATCACGACGACATCGGTGGCGGAGAACGTGCGCCAGCGCTTGGGAATCCACCGCTGCATCCGGCGGCCGTCGAGCCGGTCCAGCCGCCACAGCGCGACGAGCGCGACGATCGTCGAGATGATCGCCAGCAACATCGCGGCCAGCTTCAAAGTCGTTGGCTTGGTGGAGAACCGGGTGTCGATGACAGCCGACGCGCTCAGCCCGGGCGGCGCGGGCCCCGTCAGGTCGGTGAAGATGCCGACGATCGTCGGGCGCAGGTTCGGGTCGGGGAAGCCCGTCCGCTGTTCCCTACCGGTCGTGGGGTCGGTCAGCCCGACGAAGGTGGCGAAGGTGCCGGCCTCCGACGAGGTGATCTCGATGCGCTGACACTCCGGCGCCAGCACCCGCGCGCGCGGCACGCTGGCCACCACGACGTTGCGGTCGGTGATGTCGACGCGCTGACTGTTGACGGTGACGAACAGCGACTGCAGCGCCGCCTGCTTGCCGTCCTTCGGTGCGGTGCTCAACACCACACCTCCGCCGGGCGGCATCGAGCGGATCACATCGCACGGCACCGTCACCGTCATGGTCACCGGCACCTGCGAAATCAGCGGCGCCGTAACGTTATTCAGTCCCCCAGAGGGAGGTGCCCCCAGGCCGTGCTGCGGCCAGTTCAGCGTCGCGGTGGTCTGCACAACCGGCAGCAGCGGCGTCGCGACCGACAGAATGAAGCCGATGAGCCCCGCGATCGTCGCCGTCCAGCGGGCGATCCTGACATCCCCGCTCATGGCTCGACTCCGGCTCGCTCCGGTCCTCGCTCGTGCCTCGCTGCGATCCTCACTCGCCTTCGTCTCGCGGGTCATGGCAGCGCCCTGATTGGTCCGTTGCGGCTCCAGCCGAACACCCGTGTCGAACCCCGGTCGATGACGGCGTTGGGGGCAGCCGACGCGCGTACGACCCGCTCGTAGCGCTCGATCCAGCCCCAGTCGCGGTACCAGTCGTCGCGCAGATAGGTCGGCACAGTGGAGGTGCGCAGCAGTGCCTGGATGAACAGGACCGGGCCGCCGCCGTCGGCGGCCTGCCACTGCTTCGACGACACCACCACCTGCTTGAAATTCGGAAGGATGCGGTACTCCGGGAGTTCGGCCACACCGAGATGTTCGGAGAACGGGCGCTGGCAGGGGAAGTTGGCAGCGGTGGCGATGTCCATCAGCACGGGCGTCTGCGACCCGAGGAGTTGCTGCGCTGTCTCCAGCACCGGCACCCGTGGCGGGGTGAACGCGAACCATTGGTCGGTGGAAAGGTTCGGGTCGTCGGCGACGATACGCGCGACGTTCGCCTCCGGCGGCGCCCACGCTAGCGGGAATCGCAGGTTGCGCCAAGCCTTTTGCGGGAAGATGTCGATCGGCTGGACCTGACCGAGCGCCTGGTAGCTGCCATCGGGCCGGTGCACGCCCCACTCCAGCTTTAGCGACTGGCCGTAGTTGAAGGAGCCGTCCTCCTCGTAGTACCAGATCGCGCCCGCGGCGGCGACCGTCACCAGCGGACGATCGGCGGTGCGGGGCGGCAGCTGATACCACGCCGAAGTGACTTTGGCCGCAACGGTGTTCTCGTTGTAGCTGCCCATCACCGGCGTGCGCTTGGGGTCGAGGCCGAACGGCAGGTAGACATTCGATCCGTTGACGCCGACGGGCCCGTAGCCGCCGCCGGTGCCCGCCGCGTACCCGATGCCGATGTTGGGTTCGTTGGGAGACCCTGGCGAGTTCACGGTGCCGGGGTTGGCGGTGACCGGCTCGGCCGGCTCCAATATGTCGCTTACACCGCTGGGTGTGAACCCGATCGGGTTCTCCCCGCCGAGCGGCCCATACTGGCCGAAGCGCTGGCCCGGAACCGGTTGCAACAGACCGGCATTCGTGTCGGGCTCGACAAGCACGTCGTCGGCCATCGCGCAGCTAGGATCGGAGCCCCCAGAAACAAACCCAGCCAGTGCGTCGACGTTGGCCTTCGCCGTGGTGAAGACGGGGTAGCGCTGCGCGGCGCCCTTGGCCATCGAGCCGACTTCGAGCACAACCATGATGACCGTCACAACCAGCAGCGGCGTAGACGCCAGCACCCGGTTGCGGCGCGTGTTGGCGACCTCGGTGTGTCCGGCGTAGTCCATCCGGAAGTGCAGCCAGCCGGCGAGCAGGCCGGTCGCAATCGCCAGCGCCAGGAAGATGCCCGTCACCGGGATCCCGACGATGACCGGCTGCTTGTCGAACCACGGCACGCCGTAGTTGCCTACGTAGAACCAGCCGTTGATACCCGAAGTCGCCCAGGCCAATACGAAGAGCAGCGCGGTCACGTATAGCGCCAGGTTTCGACGGCTATGCAGCCCGACGCGCGCGAATGCGAATGCCGTTACGCCGCCGAGTGCGCCCGCGAGGCCGGCGAACGCACCGAACTGCACCGCCCACTTCGTCGGCGTGAACGTCAGTAGCAGCAGCCCCACGGCCGTCGCGCCGATCAACCGCCACGCCGGGCCCTTCGCCATGCCGGGGACCCCGCCGCGCCGCAGCAGCACCGCCAGCATGCCGAACAGGCAGAGCAGCAGCACGAGCACGGCGAAGCGACGGGTCAGCGAGGAGTCGGCGCTGTCCTCGACGGTCAGGAAGTAGTAGCGGAGGAAGTCCTGATACCACGGGATGGTCGGGCCGACCTTGTACTTGATGCGCGCGGATTCGGCGACGGTGGCCAGCGTCTGGTCGCGGAACACGACCACGAAGATCAGCGCCAGCGAGGAAGCCAGAGCGGCCAGCGGCGCGAGCAGCCCGTCGACCGCACGTCTGCTGCGGATGATCCGTGCGACGGCCCGCGCGCCGACCAGCAGCGGGGCCAGTGCGATCAGGCCCTGCGGTGCCAGCGTCACGCTGAAGACCGCGATGACGATCGCGACCGCGGCGGGCCACAACCGGCGGGTGGCGATCGCATTCTCGATCAGCATCCAGGCCGCGAGCGCGCCGAACGCGATTAGCGGCTCGGGCCGAAGGCCGTTGTTGAACGGCAGCCACGCCGCCAGGAACACCGCTCCCGCGGTCCAGACCGCGACCCGGTTGTTCGCCAGCCGTCTGCCGAGCCGGGGCAGCACGCAGCGACTGATGATCAGCCAGGTCCCGATCGCCGCCGCGGTGGCGGGCAGCCGCATCCACACGCCCGCCGCGCTGATCGCGGCCATCTGGGCGAGCACCGACTGGTACCAGTCGAACGGTGCCTCGGTCGCGCCGAAGAAGCGGTAGTAGTTGGCCGCGTAGCCCGCGTCGCCGGACACCCTGGCGATGGTCAGGTTGTAGCCGTCGTCGGATGAGATCGCGCCGATGAGATGCCAGAGCAGCAGGGTCCCGACGACGCCGATGTCGACCACCCACGTCGACAGGCCAACCCGCCAGAACCGTCGCCAGGCGAATTTAAAACGCCGCCCGAGCTCAGGCCCAATGTCGCCGCCTGAGCGGCTCCGGTGGTCCAGCACCGCCAGCGCAACGATCGACGCCAGCACACAGATGACGCCCAGCACCATCACACCGAGCTTCAGCGCCGTCGGCGACGTGATGAACCGGGTGTCGACGTCGATACGGGCCGACAAGCCCGGCTCAGCGGCCACCTCGAGGTCGGTGAACACCCCGGCGACCTGAGGCTTCTTTTCCGCGGCCAGTGTGCCGGTGGCGCCAGGTATGCCGACGAAGTCGGCGCCAACCCCACCGACATTTGCCCAGACATGCAGCATGCTGCAGGCTGCCCCTCCGGACTGGCCAGCCACGGCGGTCCGCGGCGCCACCGCGGCGACCGAGTCGCGGAAGGCGACGACGACGGCGTCGGCGTTGGCGGTGACGAACAGCCCGTTGCGGGTGGCCGCGATGCCTGCGGGCGGGATGGTGGAAAAGACAAGGCCGCCGGCCGCGGGCAGGGTGGCGATCGCACGGCAGGGGATCGAGACGTCGATGGCCTGCGGGGCGCCGGACACCAGCGGCGCGGTGACGTCGCTGACCAGCCCATCGGGACCGGGCGCCTGCGGCCACACGATCGTCGCGGTGGTCTGTTTCACCGGCAGCAGCGGGACCAGCCCGCACAGCACAACGGCCGCGATGCCCGCGATGACGGCGATCAGCCGGGCAATGCGGTGGGCAGGCACGAGGCTCGATGGTAGGCGACGCAACTAATGACGTGGCGGCGCCGGGCTCCACAGTCCGCTACGCGTTGCCGAACCGAGATCCAGCCGCGCTGGTTGGGCGTTCGGATAGTACGGCGTGAGCTGCTGGAGCGCGCCCCAGTCCCGGAACCAGTCGTCCTTCAAATAGGTCGGCACCGTGGTGGGCCGCAGCAGGAGTTCGGTGATGCCGAGCGGCCCGCCGCCGAGGTTGTCCATCACCGGCGAGTTGGCTTCCGCCCCGAACCGGTCGGGCAGGATGCGCCACTTCGGCACCTCGACAACGCCGTACTGATGGCCGAATGGGCGCTGGCACGGGAACGCCATGCCAACGAGCCAGTCCAGCAGCACGGGGTCTTGCGAGCCGACGACGTCCTGCAGGGTGCGCAGCTGCGGGATGCGCGGCGGGGTGATCGCGATCCAGTGCATCGGGTTGAGATCGTCGTCGGTGGCGACCAGCCGAACCTGCGTGGCCTCGCGCGGTATCGCTGCCATCGGCGCCCGCAGGTTGCGCCAGGCCGGGGCCGAGCCGACGTCGGCGAAGCCGATGCCGCCCGCAGGTTCGCCCTTGTCGTTGGCCCATTGCACGACCACCTCGCCGGGATCGAAGCGCCCGGCCGCGGACACGACGAGAAGCGGGCCTGCCTGGTCGCGGGGCGGCAGCCGGTACCACGCCGAGCGCAGCACCGCTGGCTGCTGGGTGCCGCCGCGCCAGCTGCCCATCACCGGAGTGCGGGCGGGATCGAGGTTGTACGGCAGCCGGGCCCGCGACCCGTTGACACCCGCCGCGGCGGTGGTGCCGCCCTCGGTGCCCGCCTCGTTGGCGCTGACGGTGCCGGTTTCGGTATCGGCGAAGTTCGCGGCGCCGGGATTCTCCATCACCGGGTCGGCTGAGACGTCGCTGGGAATGCCGTTGGGGCCGAAGCCTTCTGCGGTGACGGCGCCCAGCGCCTCGCCGACCGGCACGCCCATGGGCGTCAGCAGGCCGGCGTTCGGGTCCTGTTCGACCATGACATCGTTCGCCAGCCCGCATGTCTTGCCGGTGAGTGCATCGAGGTTCGAGCGGCCGTTGCTCCATGCCGGATATTGCTCCGTCATCCCGAGCGTCAGCGTCAGCACCTCGAACAACACCAGCAGCCACGCGGCAATCGCCAAGGGGGACTGAACGACTCGCTGCCAGGAGCGCTGCGTGGGCGGCGACTCGTCGCGGCCGGCGAAGTGGAACCATGCCGCCACCAACAACGCGGCGACCGAGAGCCCGAGCAGGAATGTAGTGAAGCCGAAATGCCACTCGGGGAACTGATTCGACCAGGGCACACCGAAGTTGGAGACGTACCACCAGCCGTTCACGGTGGCGAACGACAGCGCCATCACGAACAGCACGGCGGCGGCGAACATGGCCCGGTTGCGTCGCGACTTCATCGCCGTCGCGGTGATCGCCACCGCGGCCAGCGCGCCGAGCGATCCCGCGAGCCCGGCGAACACCCCGAAATGGTGGGTCCAC
>JBKOYU010000506.1:0-2928 GCA_046725575.1 Actinomycetota bacterium
GGCGCCGGTGCACCAGTGGAGCCTGCTTCGGCAGATTCGCCTTTTGCCGCGCGCGTCCACGACGAAGTACCGCCTGGTGACGGTTTCGTCGGCGTCAGTTAAGGGCATGTCGATCGGTGACGATCCCACCGCTCACCGATGAGCGCTGGTGTGAGGGAAGTAGCGGAAATGAATCCTGAATCCAAACCGGCCGCTGAGGCGTCGATGGGCGAGCTGATGACCCAGCTCTCATCACAGACCTCGCGCCTGGTGCGCGACGAAATGCGGTTGGCGCAGAAAGAATTCGTCGAATCCGCCAGGCATGCCGGCATCGGTGCAGGGCTGTTCAGCGCGGCCGGGCTGGTGGCAGTGTTCGGGCTGGGCAGCTTGATCGCGGCCGCGATCGCCGCGCTGTCGCTGGCGTTACCGGTGTCGGCGGCCGCCCTGATTGTTGCCGTGGTCCTGTTCGCTCTTCCCAGACTTGAGCGCTCAGCCAGCGAGCCATGACGCCCAAACAACGCCGAGTCCCGATGGGTCGCCGGACCCCGACGATCCATGCAAACCTGAATCCCCCACTGACCTGAGTAAACCGTCGATCTTGTATGTGCTGCGGAAGACGGCGCGTGAATTCAGCACCGATCAATGCACGGATCTGGCCGCCGCGTTGACCTATTACGCGGTGTTGTCGCTGTTTCCCGCGCTCGTCGTCGTCTCCCTCCTGGGTGTCTTCGGGCAAGGCCAGCGCACCACTGACGCGGTGTTACAAATTGTCGGTCAGCTTGGTCCGGCATCGGCGGTCGATACGCTGCGAACGCCGATCCAGCAGCTGGTCGAGTCGCCGTCAGCCGGTTTCGCGTTGATTGTCGGCCTCCTCGGCGCGTTGTGGTCGGCGTCGGGATATGTCGGCGCGTTCAGCCGGGCAATGAACCGCATCTACGAGGTCGAGGAAGGTCGGCCGGTGTGGAAGTTGCGGCCGATCCAGCTCGTGCTCACCCTGGTCGGTCTCACACTGGCCGCCGCGGTTGCGTTCATGCTCGCGGTGAGCGGGCCGATCGCCGCGGCGATCGGCGGGGTCATCGGTCTCGGTGACGTCGCCCAGACGATCTGGAGCATCGCGCGGTGGCCGGTCGTCCCGATCTTCGTGACCCTGGCGGTCGCCACCCTGTACTACGCCGCGCCGAACGTGAAGCAGCCGAAATTCCGGTGGATCAGCGTGGGCGCCGGCGTAGCAATCCTGGCCTGGATCCTCGCCTCGGTGCTGTTCGGTTTCTACGTCGGCAACTTCGGCAGTTACAACAAAACCTACGGCGCGCTGGCAGGGGTCATCGTGTTCCTGCTGTGGTTGTGGATCACCAACCTGGCTCTGCTTTTCGGTGCCGAACTGGACGCCGAGCTCGAGCGTGCACGGCAACTGCAGGCGGGCATCGCCGCCGAACGCGTTCTGCAACTACCCCCTCGCGACAGCCGGGTCACCGAGAAAAATCAGGCCAAACTAGAACGGGACGTCGAACGCGGTCGTCGGCTACGGAAATCCCGCGGCCAAGAAAGCTGACATTCCCGTCGCCTACGGCGAGGCCGACAACGAAGGGACTTCTCGCCGCCAGCGGTTGCATTCCCGAAATGGCTGGGGTGGTCCCCTCAGGATCGCCGCAACCGCGAAGACAGTGAATTGACTGCCCCAAGCAGAATCAGGCGCCGTTGTGTTCTACGGCTACACCGCCCTCGGCAAGACGACGCATATCGGCGCGGGTTGGGCTGACAACGACGACAGCGGATTTCCGGTGCGACCGGCATCGAGTTCGCCCCGGCCCGTGTCGCCGGTAACACAGAGATTGGCACGTCCGCTCATGACTGCTGCGAGCAGGTGGCCGCTGCTCTGAACCTGCCCGCCCCGAAGGGCAAACCCGCCGAGGGCGTCCCGCAGCCGTTGCGTCATTTCCCGCGTTGCGGGTATCCCGTCTACGACTGATCGACCCCATCTTCGAACGTTAGGACAATGCCCATGACGGTGACCCGGGATGTGGCCGCGACCCGCCAGCGCGTGTGGGATGTGTTAGCCGACGGATGGACCTACTCAGGATGGGTCGTCGGGAACAGCCGGATCCGCGCCGTCAGTTCGAACTGGCCTGCGCCTGGGTCGCGCATCCTGCATTCCATCGGGGCCTGGCCGGCGGTGATCAATGATGAGACCGTCGTCGAGAGCTGCGTGTCCGGTGAGGAACTGGTGCTGCTGGCGAAGGTGCGCCCGGCCGCCGAGGCGCGGATCACCATGCGGCTAAGCGACATTCCCGGTGGGTGCCGTGTCGAGATGACCGAGGTCGCGGTCTCCCGGCCACTGCGCTGGGTACCGGACAGCGTGCAGTTGACGGGGGTGGCGCCGCGCAATCGTGAGTGCACCTGGCGGTTGGCGATGATCGCCGAAAAGCAGGACCCCGGTGCCGCCGACTAGCAGCAGTGCTGGCGGCGACGTTGATGCGGTCGTCGCCGGGGCGGGACACAATGGGCTGGTCGCCGCCGCTGTGCTCGCTGACGCCGGCTGGGATGTGCTGGTGCTGGAAGCCCAGCCCGACCCCGGAGGGGCAGTGCGCAGTGCGGAATTGATACCGGGCTATATCAGCGATCTGTACAGCGCGTTCTACCCGATGACGCTGGCATCCCCGGCTATGGGGGCTTTGCATCTCGAAGACTACGGCCTGCGCTGGTCGCACGCTCCGGCCGTGGTCGGACACGCCCGAAGCGGACCGGACGATGATGCACCCGTCATCTACCGCGATCCCGCCACGACCGCTGCTGAGTTGGCGCGCCATCAACGCAGCGACGGCGACAACGGGTGGCGGCTGGTCGAACTGTGGAACACCATCAAGGCGCCGCTGCTCGACACCCTGTTATCACCGTTTCCCCCACTGCGCGCGCCGATTCAGCTGCTACGGAAATTGGGCACCGCGGAGG
>JBKOYU010000752.1:0-12897 GCA_046725575.1 Actinomycetota bacterium
GTACGAGGAGTTCAGCCCTCGCCAGCTGAGCGATGGACACCACGTCAACGGTGCGTTCACGGTCGGTGAGAACATCGGCGACCTCGGCGGGCTGTCGATCGCGTTGCTGGCCTACCGGCTGTCGTTGAAGGGCAAGGCCGCCCCGGCGATAGACGGATTGACCGGCGAGCAGCGGGTGTTCTTCGGTTGGGCTCAGGTGTGGCGCACCAAATCCCGTGACGCCGAAGCTATTCGACGGTTGGCGATCGACCCGCACTCACCGCCGGAGTTCCGGTGCAACGGCGTGATCCGCAACATGGACGCGTTCTACGATGCGTTCGAGGTCGCCGAATCCGACGCCCTGTATCTGGAACCGCAGCGGCGAGTTCGCATCTGGAACTAGATGCCAGCCCGCCGAGAGTGCGGTTTGTGACGAAAATCGGCTGAAGTCCGTCAGATACCGTACTTTCGGCGAGCCCACCGTCACCGCGTTCCGTTTTTCGCGTAATCGGCGATGGCGTCGATGTTGGACTTGTCGATGAACGCCGGGCCGGTCAACGTCGGTTGTCCGCCGCCGATGACGTTGCCGTTGTTCAGGTAGAGCCACAGGGAGTCGATCGCGAGATAGCCCTGCACGAACGGTTGTTGGTCGATCGCCCACCCCACCTTGCCGTCCTTGATCGCGTCCACCAGAGCCGCGTTGGTGTCGAAGGTGACGATCTTGGCATTGCTGCCGGCGTTGGCCGCCGATTCCGTCGCGGTCAGCGCGATCGGCGCACCCAGGGTGACGATGTGGTCGATGGCTGGGTCCTGCTGCAACTTGGCGGTGATGGTGGATTGAACGGACGGCATGTCGGTGCCGTTGACGTTGAGGTTCTCCACCGCTCCGCCGAAGCCGGCCTTGACGCCCGCGCAACGAGATTCGAGCGCCACGTTCCCCTGATCCTGAATGACACAGACGACCTTCTTGGCGCCTTCGCTGGCCAGCCGCTTGCCTGCGGCCTCGCCCGAGATCGTCTCGTCCTGACCGAAATACGCCTTCGCGCCCGCGGCTTGCCAGTCTTTGATTCCCGCGTTGAAGGCGACCACCGGAATTCCGGCCGCCGTGGCCGACTGCACCGCAGACTTCAAGGCCTCGGGACGTGCCAGCGTCACCGCGATCGCGTTGACCTTGCTGTCGACCGCATTCTGAACGAGGTTGGCCTGGTCAGGTCCTTGAAGTTCGGCCGAGAACTTCAGCTCGATGTTGTCCTTCTTCGCCGCGGTCTCGGCGCCCTTGCGGATCAGATCCCAGAACGTATCCCCCGGCGGCCCATGGGTGACCATAGCGATGGTGAATCGCGGCGTGTCTGCCTGGCCGGCTCCCATGCCGTCCCCGGTCGTTCGCGGCTTACCGCCGGTGCTCGAACATGCGGCCAATGCGACGAGAATGGCGGCGCACGCAAGGGTGGTTCGTAAGACCTTCATCGATTGCTCCCTAGTTTCAGCCGACGGTCGCGGAGTTGGCGGCCTTGAGCGTTTCGGCGGCGACTTGCAGTCCCTCGAGCTGGCCGAGCTCGACGTCTTCGTGTTCGATGTTGACCGCCATGTTCGGGTCGACGCGCTCCAGCGCCTGCAGGAACCGCGCCCAGAACTCGGTGTCATGGCCGCGGCCAACGGCGACGAAGTCCCACGCCGAGTCCTCCGGCCATTTGTTCACCACATGCTTGCCGCCGAGCCCAGTCGGATTCTCGCTCAACGGGATTCGAGTGAAGCGCTCGTCAAGCACACCGTAGATCTTGCAGTTCTCGTTGATCCGGGTGTCCTTGGCGGCGGCGTGCACCACTAGCGGTCCCAACCAGTCGATCGCGGCGACAGGATCGATGCCCTGCCAGAACAGATGCGACGGATCCATCTCGGCACCGACGTTGGTGGCGCCGATGCGCTCGACCAGGCGCCGCAGCGTTGGCGGGTTGAACACCAGGTTCTGCGGATGCATCTCGATGGCGACCTTGACGCCGTTCTGGCCGGCGAGGGCGTCGATCTCGGTCCAGAACGGCAGGGCAACCTCGTCCCACTGGTAGTCAAGCGAGTCGAGATAGCCCGAGTCCCAGGTGTTTACGTGCCAGGCCGGCCACCATCCGCCCGGGTGTGCCTGAGGCAGGCCCGACATCGTCACCACCCGATCGACGCCGAGTAGCCCGGCGACGCGGATGGCCTTGCGTAGGTCCTCCGCGTCCTCGGGCCCGACCTCGGGATCGGGGTGCAGCGGGTTGCCATTGCAGTTGAGCCCCGCCATCTCGACACCGGTGCCGTCGAAGTTGGCGAGATACTCCCGCGGTGACACTGCACCGGACAGCAGGTCGTCGACCGGCAAGTGCGGGGTCGGCAGGAAACCGCCCGCGTTGATCTCCGCGCCGGTCAGGCCCAGTGAAGCGGTGATCTCGAGGGCCTCGCGTAACGGCTTGTCGTGCAGGATGGCGGTGTAGACACCAAGTTTCATGCGTGAACTCCGTTCTGGTTAGACGACTTTGACGGCGGCGCCGCCGGACTGGGCGGATTCGGTGATCGCGGCGACGACCCGCAGCCCGCGCAGGCCGGCGTCGAACCCCGGCAGCGGACCCAGCTCGCCGATGCCCGCGACCTGGTCGACGAAGGCACGAATCTGCCAGCCGAACATGTCGGCCACCCCATGTCCGACGCCGCCGGCGTCCATCGGCAATCCGCCGCGGATGTACGGGTGCTCAGGCCCGATCAGCACGCGCCGTGGCCCGCCGACGTGGGCATCGAGGCCCTCGGTCGATATCTGAAACTCGCCGGGGCGGTGCAGATCGAAGGCGGCTGACCCGTTGGACGCGAACAGCTCGAACCCCAGACCGTCGGGCAGGTTGTGTGCCACCCGGCTGGCGGAGAACGTCCCGACCGCACCGCTGTCGAACTTCGCAGTGAATGCCGCGACGTCCTCGTTCTCGACGGGCGCCAGTTCGTCGGTGACGGCAGCCTTCGTATGCCCGTACGTGACGCCGACCGGCACAGGGCGCTGATCGATCAAGGTGGTGAACATTGCCCCGCTGACTTCCGCGATCGGCCCGCACACGAATTCCGACATGTCGATCAAGTGGCTGCCGACGTCGGCGAGTGCGCCGGTGCCCGGCCCGCCGCGGTAACGCCACGTGATCGGCGCGGTCGGGTCCAACGCATAGTCGCACCAGTAGTGGCCGTCGAAATGCACCAGTTCGCCCAGCGTGCCCGCGGCCAGTTCGCGCCGGATCTGCTCGACGGCCGGCGCCCTGCGGTACGTGTAGCCGACGGTGGTGACGCGGTCACTGCGCTCGGCCGCCGCGACCATCGCCTCGGCGTCGGCCATCGACCCGGCCAACGGCTTCTCGCACAGCACGTGCTTGCCGGCGGCCAGCAGGCCCTCGACGATCTCGCGATGCAGATGGTTGGCGACGACGACGCTCACCGCGTCGATGTCGGGCGCATCGGCGATGGCGCGCCAGTCGTACTCGGCGCGCTGGTATCCGTAGCGCTTGGCGGTGTCGTCGGCCACGGCAGCGTTGGTGTCGGCGATGGCGACCAGTCGCACGTCCGGCCTCTCGGTCCCGAACAACGTGGTCGCCATCCGGTAACCGGCGGCATGTGCTCGGCCGGCCATGCCGCCACCGATGACGGCCACGCCTATTGAGCTCGTCATGTCGAACGCCTCCTCGGAAGTCTTCGGCTTAAACCGATCTATTAGACCGGTCTAGTTCCGCTACTATGAGCGCCGTCACAGTCTGTTGTCAAGAGGAGGGCCGTGCCCAAGAACCGCGGCCGGCCGACGATGCAGGACATCGCCGATCACGTCGGCGTGTCCAAGGCCCTCGTCTCACTCGTGTTCCGCAACGCGCCTGGGCCGAGTGCCGAGACCCGCAAGCGCGTGCTCGCCGCCGCGGACGAACTGGGCTACCGCGTCAATCGTGCGGCGGCGTTGATGACTGCCCGCCGATCACATCTCATCGGCGTTATGGCCAATATTCGCAGCACATTTCACGCCGAGCTGGTCGAGGACATCGTCGCCGAGGCCGACAAGTACGGGTATGAGGTCGTGCTCGGCGCCGTCACACCAACTCACGCCGAACCCGCCGTCGTCGAAACCCTGCTCAGCTTCCGATGTGAAGCCTTGATCCTGCTGGGCCCCGAACTCGGCGACGACGCGATAGCAGAGTTGGCGCAACGAGCGCCGGTCGTCGTTGTCGGTCGGCGCATGTCGGGCAGCACGGTCGACGTCGTACGCACGGCGGACGGGCGCGGCATCGGACAGGTGGTGGATCACCTGGTCGAGTTGGGGCACCGACGGATCTGCCATCTCAGCGGCGGGGCGGGAACAATCCCAGCCGACCGCAAAGCGGGTTACGTGCGGGCGATGAAGAGACACCGGCTCTCAGACGGCATCGACATCATCGACGGCGACTTCACCGAGCGTTCGGGCATGCTCGCGGCGCAGGAACTGTTGCGCCGACAACGACGCCCGACCGCGGTGTGTGCCGCCAACGATCAGAGCGCCATCGGGCTCCTCGACCAGTTGCTCAGGGCTGGCATCGACGTTCCCGGCGACATCGCCGTGGCCGGCTACGACGACAGCATGCTGGCCCGGCTCGCCCACATCGACCTGACAACTGTCAGCCAGGAACCGCGGCAGCAGGCCGAACGAGCCGTGCGCGCGGTCGTCGAACGACTTGACGCAGACAGGCAGGAACGGCTCGATGTGCTGCTTGAGCCGAGGCTCGTTGTGCGGCACACCACCGTGCCACAGCTGCGGCAGCCCGCCTAAGAGTTGACCCGGAATTGATTGTGGGTCTTGAGGTTGCAGAGTCCGTCGATGACGTTGGGGCGTGGTTGATGGCGTCGCCGCGGCGATGGCATTGCCGCAGGATGTACCAGTCCTTGGGCCGGGACCAGCCGAAAACAACCAGACCCCAAGCTGATTGGCGCTGCATGACCCAATACGGGTCAACTCTTAGAAGATCTGCCAGTCCGACGCGCCGTCGGGCTGGTTGTAGGTGCCGACGGAGTTCTTCACCACGATGGGGTCCCCGCTGCCGAAGTTGTCGTAGAACCATTTGGCATTGTCCGGGCTGATGTTGATGCAGCCGTGGCTGACGTTGCGCTTGCCCTGGTCGGCCACCGACCACGGCGCGCTATGCACGAAGTTGCCGCTGTTGTCGAACCGGACGGCCAGCTGGACGTGCACCTTATAGCCGTCCGCGGAGGCGCTCGGCACGCCGTACGTAGCGGAATCCATCACGATGTCGGGAAACTTCTCGAGCACGTAGTAGGTGCCGTTGGGGGTGTCGTGACCCGGCTTGCCCATCGACACCGGGAACGTCTTCTCCACCTTCCCGTTCCGGACGATGGTCATCTGGTGGGTGGTGTTGTCGACGGTGGCGACTAGCGAGTCGCCCACGCGGAAGCTGGACTTGGCGCCGCTCGCGTCGATGTTGACGACCGTGCCCTGCGGCCAGAAGTCCTGCGGCCGCCAGCGAACCTGAGTGTCACTGGTCCAGTAGAACCGGCCCGGCACCGGCGGGACCGACGAGATGTGGATCGCCTGCTCGGCCATCGCCCGATCTGCGATCGGCCGCGCGAAGTTGATGTAGATCGGCTTCGCGACACCAACCATTGAGCCGTTGACGGGGTTGAACGTCGGCGGAGCGAACACCGGCTGCCCGGTGTACGGCGTGGGGTTCTGGCCGGCCGGGGTGCCCTCGGGGATCACGGTGGGCTGCGCGGCCAGCGGGTCGGCCGGCGGCGGCGCCAACGGATCCCCTGGCGGCGGTGGCGGGAACACGAACGGGGCCGGGGGCGGCGGCGCGAGCGGATCGGCCGGTGGCGGCGGGGCGAACGGATCGGGCGCGGGCGCTGCGGCCGGGTCGATCGGTGCCGGCGGTGGTGGAGGAACCTCGGGGTCAGCCAGCGCGGATGGGTTGCCCAGCGCCAGTCCCCCAACCAGTCCGGCCGCGATGATCGCGGTGACTAGCCTCCCTCGCATCCGCCGTCGCATACATCCACCTCCAGTTGCGAATCTCGTCCAGTGTCGCACAGCGAAACGACCAGCTAACGCCTCGAGAGAGCTGATCGATCCCCGACGACTGCAGGGCTCACGCCGCTGAGCTGCAGTGTCTATCGGCGTGCGGCGGGCAACGTTACTTCCTGTTGGTTGCCTGCGGAACTAAAAAGAGGCCGCGGGTGGCGGTCACACACGTCAGCGCGATCATCACGAGGGCCGTCGACGCAGCGATCGCCAGCGCCAGTCCAGCGTGTTCGTAAAGCAGCCCGCCCATCAGCGAACCGGCCATGATGCCAACCTGGAACCCGGCGACGTACAGGCCCGATGCGCCGTCGGGATCGTCGGGTGCGGTGCGCATGGCGGCCGCCTGCAGCATCGGCGGCAGCGCAGTGGAGGCCGCGCCCCACAGCACGATCGCGCCCACGCCGATGACGAGGGCCACCAGCCCGGTGCCGTGGTCGAACGCCATCGAGGTCAACACCACGAACGCCGTCGCCAGCGCCGCGAGGCAGGCCACTACGGAGGCTTGCGGCCACCGGTCCAGCGGCCGAGCCATCGCCGCCATCGAGACCAGTCCGGCGATGCCGAACGCGGCCAGCAGCCAGGCCAGCCGCGGACCCTGCACGCCGACGACGTCGCGGATGATCACGACGATGAACGTGTAGGAGATGAAATGGCCGGTGACACCGATCAGGGTCAGCACGGTCAACGTAACCAATCGGCCGTTGCGGTGGTGACGGCCGCTGCGGCGGACGGACTGTGCGTCGTCGCGCGGCATCACCATTGGCGGGAGCGTGACCCATGCGGCAACCGTGACGGCCGCGGCGGCCACCGTGACCAGCATGACGGCCAGCCGCCAGCCCCACAGTTGGCTCATCGCCGCCGTCAGCGGGTTGCCCGCGACCAGCGCGAGGCTCGTCCCGACGTACACCGCGGCGGTGGCGCGGCCGGCGTGTGTCGCGGGCACCAACCGGGCACCGATGGGCGCGATCACCGACCACATCAATCCATGGGTCAACGCGCACAGCACCCGGCCACCGGCCAGCACGGTGAAGTTCGGCGCTAGTGCCGAACTCAGTTGTGACGCAGTCAAACACACCAGCGTCAACAGCAGCGTGGTGCGCCGCGGCCATTGCGCGGTGAGGCGGACCAACGGGACGGTGGTGACGGCGGCGACGAGCGCGTAGCTCGCCAGCAGCGTGCTCACCAAGGCCTCACTGACTCGAAGATCGGCGGCGATCGCGGGCAGCGCACCCACCGGAACCATCTCGGCCGTCACGTAAACGAACGCGGCCGCCGCCAGCACCGTCAGCCGCACGGTGACGCGCGGCGTCCACGTGTGCATAGGCGGCGTGTGGGTATCGACAGTCATAGCGGGAGCCCACCGTATCGGCTAAGGATGGGAACTGCGCTAGATCCGGTTGTGAGCTGGTAGTGGATCGCCGCTTAAACGAGAGAGGATTGTGATGGTCGACATTCCGCAGGGGTACGAATCGCTGTTGGAGCGCCCGTTGTACGGGCACCTGGCCACGACGAGGCCCGACGGCAACGCCCAGGTGAATCCGATGTGGTTCGACTGGGACGGTGAGTTGCTGCGGTTCACCCACACCAGCAAGCGGCAGAAGTACCGCAACATCACAGCGAACCCGAACGTGGCGTTGTCGATCAGCGATCCCGACAACCCGTACCGCTATCTGGAGGTGCGGGGCGTGGTGGAGGAGATCGTGCCCGATCCCACCGGCGCGTTCTACCTACATCTCAACGACCGCTACAGCGGACCGCTAACGGAGCCGCCACCGGACAAGGCCGACCGCGTCATCCTCGTCGTGCGTCCGAGCGGATTCAGCAAGCAATGATTGTGGCGTTCAGCGTGAGCCCATCCGGCGGGGACGCGAGTGTGGGCGCGGCCGTCGCCGAGGCGATTCGGGTGGTGCGGGCGTCGGGCCTGCCGAACGAAACCAACGCGATGTTCACCAACATCGAAGGTGAATGGGATGAGGTGATGGCGGTCGTCAAGCAGGCGGTAGAAGCCGTAGCGGCCGTCGCTCCCCGGGTGAGCCTGGTGCTCAAGGCCGACATCCGCCCTGGCTACACCGGCCAGCTGACCGCCAAGGTGCAACGCGTCGAAGAGGCGCTGGGCGACTAGGACCGCACACCCGTCGGGCGCCGAACGTTCCTTACCGCTCGAATTCTTGGCGAATTTTCGAGCGGTAAGGAACGTTCGCCGGGTTGCAACAGTCAGGACCGCACTAAGCGGGCGATGGCCGCCGACGCCTCGGCCAGTTTGGCGTCGGCCTCGTCGCCGCCTTCGGCGACGGCCTGCGTGACGCAATGGCCGAGGTGCTCGTCGAGCAGGCCGAGCGCCACGGACTGCAGTGCGCTGTTGACCGCGCTGATCTGAGTGAGGATGTCGATGCAGTACTTGTCCTCGTCGATCATCTTCGCGATGCCTCGGACCTGGCCCTCGATTCGGCGCAGCCGCTTGGCATAGTTCTCTTTCTGCTGCGAATAACCGTGTGCGGCAGTCATTTCAGCCTCCCAGCATCTGCTTCATCTGGCCGATCTCGGCTTCCTGCGTCGTGACGATGTTCTTGGCCAGCGACTTGGCATCCACATTGTCGCCGTTGGCGATCTCGGCCTTGGCCATTTCGATCGCTCCCTGGTGATGGCTGATCATCGACTCCAGCCACAGTTTGTCGAACTGCGCGCCGTTCAGCGACTCCAGCTTCGTCATGGTCGCCTCGTCGACCATGCCCTGCATCGTGTTGCCGTGCCCGGCATGCCCGGAGTTGGTGTCGGGGTTCTCGTTCCACTGCACCAGGAACACCTTCATGACGTTGATTTCGGGTTGCTGCGCGGCCGAGATCTGCTGGGCCAGGGCGATCAGCTCGGGGTTGGTCGAGCGATCCGGCACCAACGCCGAGAGGTCGACGGCCTGCTGGTGGTGCGGAATCATGGTGGTCGCGAACGCGACATCGTCGGCGTTGTAGCCCGCCGGTTGCCCGGCGATGACGGGCTGGTCGCTCGGCTGGTGATCGGTGTGTCCGTCCGACGCCTGGCTGTTACACGACGACAGGAACAGCGCGGCGGCAAGGGCGGTCAGCACCGCGGCAACTCGAGCACTCAGCGTCACGACTCCAGGGTACCCCGTGGGGGTATTGATAGCGGTTTGGCCTGTCGAAACGCCGACGGCATACTGAACCCATGTCCTCAGACTCCCCCGATATAAAGCCCCGCAGTCGCGACGTCACCGACGGCCTGGAGAAGGCCGCCGCCCGCGGGATGCTGCGTGCGATAGGCATGGAGGACGACGACTTCGCCAAGTCGCAGATCGGTGTCGGGTCGTCGTGGAACGAGATCACCCCGTGCAACCTGTCACTGGACCGGCTGGCCAAGGCCGTCAAGGACGGGGTGTTCGCCGCAGGCGGCTATCCGATGGAGTTCGGCACCATTTCGGTGTCCGACGGCATCTCGATGGGCCACGAAGGCATGCACTTCTCGCTGGCCTCCCGCGAGGTGATCGCCGACAGCGTCGAGACGGTGATGCAGGCCGAGCGCCTGGACGGCTCGGTGCTGCTGGCCGGGTGCGACAAGTCGCTGCCCGGCATGTTGATGGCCGCCGCCCGCCTCGACCTTGCCAGCGTCTTTCTCTATGCCGGCTCGATTCTGCCCGGCATCGCCAAGCTGTCGGACGGCACCGAGCGCGAGGTCACGATCATCGACGCGTTCGAGGCCGTCGGTGCATGCTCGCGCGGGCTGATGCCGCGTGAGGACGTCGACGCGATCGAGCGCGCGATCTGCCCGGGTGAAGGGGCCTGCGGCGGCATGTACACCGCCAATACGATGGCGTGTGCGGCCGAGGCGTTGGGCATGTCGCTGCCGGGATCAGCCGCCCCGCCCGCCACCGACCGCAGGCGCGACGGGTTTGCGCGCCGCAGCGGCCAGGCGGTCGTCGAACTGCTGCGCCGCGGCATCACCGCCCGCGACATCCTGACCAAGGAAGCGTTCGAGAACGCGATCGCGGTGGTGATGGCGTTCGGCGGGTCGACCAACGCGGTGCTGCATCTGCTGGCCATTGCGCACGAGGCCAACGTGAAGCTGACGCTGGAGGACTTCACGCGGGTCGGCGCCAAGGTGCCGCACCTGGCCGACGTCAAACCCTTTGGCAGCCACGTCATGACGGACGTGGACCGCATCGGCGGCGTGCCGGTCGTGATGAAGGCCCTGCTGGATGCCGGTCTGCTGCACGGTGATTGCCTGACAGTCACCGGTCAGACGATGGCCGACAACCTCGCGCACATCGCCCCGCCCGATCCCGACGGCAAGGTGCTGCGGGCGCTGACGAACCCGATCCACCCGACGGGCGGCATCACGATCCTGGGCGGGACGCTGGCTCCGGACGGCGCCGTGGTGAAGTCGGCCGGCTTCGACTCCGATGTCTTCGAGGGCACCGCAAGGGTTTTCGAACGCGAACGCGCCGCATTGGACGCGCTCGAGGACGGCACCATCACCGCGGGCGATGTCGTCGTCATCCGCTACGAAGGCCCCAAGGGCGGACCGGGCATGCGTGAGATGCTCGCCATCACCGGCGCGATCAAGGGCGCCGGCCTCGGCAAGGACGTGCTATTGATGACGGACGGCCGGTTCTCCGGCGGCACCACGGGGCTGTGCGTAGGGCACATCGCGCCCGAGGCCGTCGACGGCGGGCCGATCGCGTTCCTTGCCGACGGCGACCGCATCCGGCTCGACGTGGCCGAGGGCACGCTGGACGTGCTGGTCGATCCTGCCGAATTCGAAGCGCGCAAGGCAGGTTTCGAGCCGCCGCCGCCGCGCTACACCACCGGCGTGCTGGCGAAGTACACCAAGCTGGTCGGGTCGGCGGCAGACGGCGCGGTCTGCGGGTAGGGCGGCCGGCCGGGATCGCCCCGGCCGGTCTTGTCTTGTCTGACTAGTGTTCGGAACCGGGCCTACGCATTCCTTCGAAACCGCGGACGCGCATTCCGAAGTACACGGCGTACAGGCCGCACACGGTGATCAGCGCACCGCAGATCACGTGCGACCAGATCATGCCCGCGGTCGGTGACGCGACAAAGATCCACGGTGAGACGAAGAGCCATACACCGAAGACCGGTAGCGTCCACGTCATGCCGTGGGTACGGTCCAGTGCCGAGCCGAAGCACATTGCCAGGACACCGACGGTGATTCCTACGATCAGATCGCTGGCGGGGAGCCGCGTGAAGGCGTCGAAGCCGACGATATGCGGTAACAGGGCAACGAATATCGCCGTCAGCAACGTCAGGCCGAAGGTGGCCTGCGCGGGCATCGACTCCGCGGCGCGGTCGTAGCTCGCGCGAAGAGCCAATATGTCAGGATGCTGATCGATTGATGCATGGGAAGTTGTCATTTTGCGTCCTTTCTATTACACGGCAAGCGGTTTGGGCTCACCGCACCCCATCCATCAACATCAAGACTACGCTCGTTTGCGGTATCGGGATCCGCCGTGCAACTCGCCTGATCAGGCGTTGCCGAAGCGTTCGTAGAGCTCAGCTAAGAACCAGGGCAGGTGGTTCATCTCATGTGCGCAGTCCACCATGAGGTCGCGCGGGTTGGGCAGCTGACGGGCCGCGATCAGGCGAAGCGCTCTGTCCGCCAACGACGTTCCCACGCGCAGCGCGACGTGTCGTCAGCCCATCCAGAAGCGTGAGCCCTAGCCTAGCGGTCGAGCATCTGCATCTGGTCTTCCTCGTGATGGTCGCCAGACGCCGGAGTGAGGTCGTTGAGTTTGCCGAGTTGCTCGGCGGTGAGCACGATCTCGTCGGCCGCCACGTTCTCTTCAACGCGCGAGACGCGCTTGGTGCCCGGGATCGGCGCGATGTCGTCGCCCTGGGCCAGCAGCCAAGCAATGGCCACCTGTGCAGGCGTCGCACCGACCTCGTTGGCGATGGCCTCGACCTCATCGGCAATGCGGAGGTTGCGCTGGAAGTTCTCGCCGGTGAATCGCGGATTCGTCTTACGCCAATCGTCGTCGGCCAACTGGTCCGTCGAGCGGATCTGCCCGGTCAGGAACCCGTGCCCCAGAGGCGAATACGGCACGAACCCGATGCCCAGTTCCCGCGTCACCGCCAGCACGCCCTCCTCGGGATCCCGTGTCCACAGCGAGTACTCCGACTGCAGCGCGGTGATCGGGTGGACGGCGTTGGCGCGCCGGATCGTGTTGCCCCCGGCCTCGGACAGACCGATGTGGCGCACCTTGCCCTCGGTCACCAACTCGGCGAGGGCACCGACGGTGTCCTCGATGGGCGTGTTCGGGTCGACGCGGTGCTGGTAATAGAGGTCGATGTAATCCGTGCCGAGGCGCTGCAACGACCCTTCGACCGCGGTGCGAATGCTGGCCGGGCTGCTGTCGAGGCCGTCGCGGCCCGTGTGCGAAATGAAGCCGAACTTCGTGGCCACCACCACGTCGTCCCGGCGGCCCTTCAACGCCTGGCCGACAAGCTCTTCGTTGGTGTACGGCCCGTAAACCTCCGCGGTGTCGATGAAGGTCACGCCCAACTCCAGCGCGCGGTGAATGGTCCGGATGGACTCGGCATCGTCGCTGCCTGCGCCGGTGTATCCGAACGACATCCCCATCGCGCCAAGCCCGATGCGGGAGACGTCCAGGTCTCGCAACTTGATGTGTTTCATCGTGATCCTCCAAAGTTGTTGTTGACGAACGGTTTTAGCGCGGGACGAGTTTCGGCGTCGCCGCGCGAGCCTTGGGCATGACGATGTGGTCGGCTCCGATCCGGTCGAGTTCCTGGCTTGTCCACGTCGGCATGAAATTCATGCAACCGGCTATTCATCTGTCAACGCTACGTCTGCCCTCGGCACCCTGAGGGGTCCTGACA
>JBKOYU010000524.1:0-1314 GCA_046725575.1 Actinomycetota bacterium
CTTCACGAACACGTCGACCTTCTTGACGCCGTGCTCCTGCGCCTTGCGCGCGGCGTTCTCGGCGGCCAGCTGCGCGGCGAACGGGGTCGACTTACGCGAACCCTTGAAGCCGACGTGGCCCGACGACGCCCAGGCGATCACGTTGCCCTGCGGGTCGGTGATGGACACGATCGTGTTGTTGAACGTGCTCTTGATATGGGCGGCGCCGTGCGGGACGTTCTTCTTTTCCCTGCGGCGGGCCTTCTGCCCCTTCTTCGGAGCAGCGGCACCCTTCTTAGCTGGAGGCATCTACTTACCTGGCCTTCTTCTTGCCGGCGATGGTGCGCTTCGGGCCCTTGCGGGTGCGCGCATTGGTCTTGGTCCGCTGGCCGCGCACCGGCAGGCCACGGCGGTGCCGCAGACCCTGGTAGCAGCCGATCTCGATCTTGCGGCGGATATCGGCCTGCACCTCGCGACGCAGATCGCCCTCCACCTTGAGGTTGCCTTCGATGTACTCGCGCAGGTGGGTCACCTGATCGTCGGTCAAGTCCTTGGTGCGCATGTTCCGGTCGATGCCGGTGGCTTCCAGGATCTCCTGGGAGCGGGTACGGCCGATGCCGTAGATGTAGGTCAGCGCGATCTCCATGCGCTTATCGCGCGGGAGGTCGACGCCCACAAGTCGGGCCACGTGTGCCATTCCTTTTCATTTGCGGAGGTCTGGTCCCAGTCCGTTCCCTCTTCCGACGAGGCCTCGGCCGAGGAGTCATCGATTTGTGGGGTCCGGCCTCCGTGCCGGACGTGGATGAGCGGCGCTGATACGTCTTTTTGGCGCTGACGCGCCGGGCAGCTCAGTGGTACTGGGATTTCGTCATTCAGTTGTTGGGTTTGACCGGAAACTCGGCTATCTGTCCCCCTACCCTTCGGGCGGGAGGTGCCCCCACTCCGCGCAAGCGCTCATCGCCGACTCAGCCTTGTCTCTGCTTGTGGCGAGGATCGGAGCAGATCACCATGACCCGCCCATGCCGGCGGATCACCCTGCATTTATCGCAAATGGGCTTGACGCTCGGGTTCACCTTCACGGCTGTGTCGATCCTTCTGTGCTCTCTGGTGACTCGCGCGAGCGCTCGTCACATGTCTCTCGTGTTACTTGTACCGGTAAACAATGCGGCCCCGGGACAGGTCGTAGGGAGACAACTCCACCACGACGCGGTCCTCGGGCAGGATGCGGATGTAGTGCTGCCGCATCTTGCCGCTGATGTGGGCGAGAACCTTGTGTCCGTTCTCCAGCTCAATGCGGAACATCGCATTGGGCAGGGGTTCGACCACGCGACCCTC
>JBKOYU010000066.1:0-6480 GCA_046725575.1 Actinomycetota bacterium
CACCTACGCCACCCGGCACCAGGGCCCGGTGCTGCAACAACTCGAACACGCCAGCGAGGCCGACGCCACCGTCAACGACGCGTTCCGGCCGGTGTCGCGGTTCTTCGACCGGATCACCCGCCCGGAGCAACTGCTCACCGCGCTGCCGCAGGCGGTGCGGGTGCTCACCAGCCCCACCGACACCGGCGCGGTGGTGATCTCGCTGCCGCAGGACATCCAATCGCACGCCTTCGACTTCCCCGTCGAGTTCTTCGAACCCCGGGACTGGAAGATCCGCCGCCCGCTGCCCGACCCCGACGAGGTCACGCAGGTCGCCGCGCTCATCCGCGAGGCGAGCCGGCCGGTGCTGATCGCCGGCGGCGGCGTGCACTACTCCGACGCCCACGCGGCGCTCGAGCAGTTCGCCGAGACCGCGGGCATCCCGGTGGTGGAAACCTTCGGCGGCAAGGGCGCGATCACCCATGATGCGTGGTGGCAGGTCGGCGGCGTCGGCCTAGAAGGCAATTTCGCTGCCAATTCCCTTGTCAAGCAATCGGATTTGATCATCAGCGTGGGTACCCGGCTGACCGACTTCACCACCGGCTCGCAGTCGATCTTCGAAAACGACTCGGTGCAGTTCGCGTCGCTGAACGTCGTCGACGCCGACACCCGCAAGCAGGGCGCGGTCGGCATCCTCGCCGACGCCCGGCTCGGTCTCGAGGCGCTCACCCAGGCGCTGCATGACCACACCACGAGCACGGCGTGGCGCGACACAGTCGTCGCGGCCAAGGCCGATTGGGCGCCGATCCGCACTGCAGTGCTGGATCCGGACATCGCGTTCCGGCATGAGGAGCACCCCGACGCCCCGGTGACCGACGCCGTGCTGACCCAGCCGCAGCTGATCGGGCTGCTGCAGGAGCACGCCCAAAGTGGCGACACCATTATCGCCGCGGCCGGCGGGCCCCCCGGCGACCTGCAGAAGGTGTGGGACGCCACCGGCAACCGGCGCTGCCACCTCGAATTCGGGTTCTCCTGCATGGGTTACGAGCTGCCCGCCGCCATGGGGGTGCGGCTCGCCGAGGGTGACACCGGCAACCGGATCACGACGTTCATCGGCGACGGCACCTTCCTGATGGCGCCGACCGAACTGGTCACCGCCGCGCAGGAACGCCTCGACATCACGATCGTAGTGTCGGAGAACCACGGCTACCAGGTGATCCACCGGCTGCAGATGAACCGCAGCGGCCGGGAGTTCGGCAACGAGTTCCGCTACCGCACCGACGGCGACATCATGGATCCGACCGCCGCGCGCAAGGCCCCCCGCCTGGACGGTGACTACCTCGACGTCGACCTGCGCAAGATCGCAGAAGGTCTTGGCGCGAACGCAATCCGCGCCTCCACCGTGGACGAGGTGCGCGATGCGCTGGCAACGACCCGCGACACTCGCGGTCCGGTGGTTCTGGTGGTGCCGACGGTGCCGCATGTCGACCTGCCCGGCGGGGACGTGTGGTGGGACGTCGCTCCCGCCGAGGTATCCGGGCAGGACTGGGTGCAGGCGCTGCGCGCCGAGTACGAGCAGGCCCGCGGCGCGCAGCGGTGGTTCGGATGAGCGCCACCACCCCGTTGGACGGTGGCGCGCTGCGCCGCCGGTTGGCCGACGGGGACACCACGGTCGGCACCTTCGTCGGAATGGCGTCGACGACCGCCACCGAAGTCTGCGCCGCCGCCGGCGCCGACTGGGTCCTCATCGACCTCGAACACGGTGCCGGATCTGAGGACGTGATCTCCGACAGCGTGCTCGCCGCCGCGAGTTACGGTGTGCCGGCGATCGTGCGGGTGGAGTCCAATGAGCGGATCCGTATCGGTCGCGTGCTCGACCAGGGCGCCGCCGGGGTGATGGTGCCGCGGCTGGACAAGCCCGACGAGGTGGCGGCCGTCCTGACCCACCTGCGCTACCCACCGCATGGTGATCGGGGGGTGGCCACCTACAACCGGTCCTGCCGATGGGGATTGGACCGTTCGCCGCTGACCAATCCCGCCCAGAACACGCTCGGCGTGATCCAGATCGAGACGCTCGCTGCGTTGGATGCGGTCGACGAGATCGCCGGCCTGGACGGTGTGGACGTGTTGTTCATCGGTCCGCTGGATTTGTCGTTCGCGCTCGGTGTGCCGCTGCAGTTCGACAGCCCCGAATTCGTCGCCGCCACTGGGCGGGTGCTCGACGCCGCAGCCGCACACCGCAAAACCGCTGGGATTCTGGCCGCGAACGCTGCCCTGGCGACACGTTACGTCGAGCGCGGATTCCGTTTCGTGGCAATCGGTTCCGACTCAACCATGCTGGCCGCCGCGCTGAGCGACGCGTTCACCGCGGCCCGCACCACCCACACCTGAAGATCAGAAAGGCAGAACACCAAGTGAGCACAACGAACCGCCGCATCGGCGTCGGGCTGATCAGCGTCGGCTGGATGGGGCAGCTGCACTCGCGCGCCTACCGCAGCGTGCCGATCGCCTACCCCGAGCTCGGCCTCACCCCCGACCTCGTCGTCGCCGCGGACAGCGCCCCGGACCGGGCCGAGTTCGCCCGCGATGTTCTCGGCTATACCCGTGCGACGACCAACTATCGCGAGGTTCTGGCCGACCCCGAGGTGGACGTGGTGTCGATCTGTGCCCCCAACTTCCTGCACGCCGAAATCGGTATCGCCGCAGCCGAAGCCGGGAAACACTTCTGGATCGAAAAGCCGGTCGGCCGCAGCTACGAGGAGACCTCGGCCATCGCGTCGGCCGTCACGAAGGCGGGTGTTATCACCTCGATCGGCTACAACTACCGCCACGCCCCCGCTGTCGAACACGCCCGCAGCCTGATCGCGGCCGGCAAGCTGGGCCGGATCACCAACGTGCGCGCGGCATTCTTCTCCGGTTACGCCAACGAACCCAACGGTGCGCTGTCGTGGCGGTTCAACCGGGAACTCGCCGGCTCGGGCGTGCTGGCCGACCTGTTCAGCCATGCCAGCGACCTGTGCCAGTACGTCGTCGGCCCGATCGCCGAGATCACCGCGTTGACCAGCACCGTCTACACCGAACGTCCCAAGCTCGCGATGGGTTCGGGCACACATTTCGATGTGATCGAGGGCGGCGAGACGGGCACCGTCGAGAACGAGGACTACGCCGCGGCGCTGGTCCGGTTCGGCGCCGACGCCCAGGGATCTGGCGCGGTCGGCACCATCGAGGCATCCCGCGTGATCGTCGGCCCGTCCTGTGGCTACCAGATCGAGGTGTATGGCACCGACGGGTCGCTCAAGTGGGACTTCGAGCGGATGAACGAGCTGCAGGTGCGCATCGGGCGCGCCGCCGACGAGCCCGGCTACATCACCGTCAACGCCAACCCCAGACACGGTGACTACTCCCGCTTTCAACCCGGACCCGGCAACGCGATGGGCTTCGACGACCTCAAGACCATTGAAGCCAAGAAGTTCCTGCTCGCCGTCGCGGGCGGTGCGGCCGCGAATTCCAATGTGCACGACGCGGTCTCGGCCGCGGCGATCGTCACCGCCGCCGAAGAGTCCGCCGCGACCGGGCAGTGGCAGAAGATCGAACCCGTCGCTGGCACCACGGCATCCCGCATCACGGCCGGGTGAACGATGTCGACCGCCTCTCACAAGCCTGCCGTGACGACATCGGTGCCCATCCAGACGTTCGTCGCGTTGGGCCCGATCGACCCCAACCTGGTGGAACCGTTCCTGGCGCCGAATCAGCGGCTTGTGCTGAACCCCACCGATGAGGACCTCGCGGTGGCCGACGCCGCGATCGTGCGCGCGGCGTCCACCGTCGACGCTGCCATGCTCGACCGGATGCCGGCGCTGCAAGTCCTTGCCCGCACCGGGGTGGGCACCGACCTCGTCGACGTGGCCGAAGCCGCCCGCCGCGGCATCCCGGTTGTCATCACGCCCGGCACGAACACAACCTCGGTGGCCGAAGGAGTGTTCGCGCATCTCCTTGCCGCCGTCAAGCGGCTGTCCACGCTGACCACGCTGGTGCGGGACGGCAGATGGCATGAGCGCGGCGCCGTCACCGTGGGTGACCTGGACGGCGCCACGCTGGGCATCATCGGATTCGGCCGCATCGGCAGCCGGGTAGCACGGATCGCCACCGCGTTCGACCTGAACGTCCTCGCTTACGATCCGTACGCCGACGTTCCCGCCGACTACCGGTGCGACAGTGTGGAACAGCTGTTGGCCGCAAGCGATTTCGTCACGCTGCACGTGCCGCTGACCGCCGAGAACCACCACCTGATCGACGCCGCCCGCCTCTCGCTGATGCGGCCCGGCAGCGTACTCGTCAACTGCAGCCGAGGCGCGCTGATCGACCTCGACGCCGCCGACGAAGCCCTGCATAACGGGCGGCTGGGCGGGCTGGGGCTCGACGTCTACGACCCCGAGCCGCCCGAACATCACCCGGTGTTCGACCACCCCAACACGGTGCTCACCCCACACCTGATGGGCTTCACCCAGCGGGCGATGGCGCTCACCATCCAGGCGGCGGTGATGGGCGCGGCGGCGGTGCTGCGCGGCGAGCAACCCATCGCGGTGGCCGGGCCATGAGCATCAGGGTCGGGGTGATCGGTGTCGGCGTGATGGGCGCCGACCACGCCCTGCAGGATGCACCGGAACCCCGGCCACATCGCCGCCCCGTTCGCCGGCGTGGTCACCCTGACGGTCACCGAGGGCGACAAGGTCAACGCCGGCGAACCGATCGCCACCATCGAAGCGATGAAGATGGAGGCCGCAATCACCGCTCCCCGGGGCGGCCTGATCAGCCGGGTCGCCATCGCCCCCGTCCAACAGGTCGAGGGCGGCGACCTCCTCGCCGCCGTCACCGTCGCCGAGGAAACCAGCGTCAAGGTCCGGTTCTTCGGCAACCCGGTCCCGAATGAGATCCCCTGAACCGATGCGGGATTCGTCCGCACAATCAGCCGAGCTGCAGAAGCGCACACCTGCGCCCAGCGCCACACATCCGCAGTTGCTGGCTTCGTGCTGGACCTCGGCTGGTGACGTGATGCCCGCGCGGGGGCCGGATTACAGCCCGATTCCGATTCGCACCCGCATCGAGGCGGTCGCCGCCGCCGGGTATGTCGGGTTTGGGTTGACCCGGCCGGATCTGGTCCGGGCGCGGGACTCCATCGGGGTCAGCACCCTGGCCGAGATGTTGCGCGACAACGGGATCCGCTATGTGCAGCTGGAGTGGCTCACCGACTGGTGGACCAGCGGGGCGGCGCGCGCGGCGTCGGACCGGGTGCGAGCGGACCTGTTCGAGGCGGCGCCGATCCTGGGTGTCGACCACATCAAGGTCGGTGCCGACGACAACGGTGTCCCGGTCGCCTACGAGGTGCTGTGCGAGGGATTCGACCGGCTCGCCGACGACGCCAAGTCGGCCGGGGTGCGGATCGCGTTCGAGAACACCCCATTCACCCACCATGTCAAGACGACCGAGGACGCGGTGGCGTTCGTGACCCAGGTCGGCAACCCGAACGGTGGTCTGCTACTCGATATTTGGCACGCGTACCGCGGTGGTACGCCCTATGCCACACTCCCCGCGCTCGTGCCGGCCGAAATCGTCTTCGGCGTGGAGCTCGACGACGGGCGTGCCGACGTGATAGGCACCGATCTCGAGGACACCTTCGACAACCGACTTCCCTGCGGAGAAGGGGTTTTCGACGTTCCGGCGTTTATCAACGCGGTACTGGCGATCGGCTGGGATGGCCCGTGGGGCATCGAGCACATGTCCCGCGACTTTCGGCGCTTGCCCGTGCGCGACGCCCTCACCCGGGCCCGAGACGCGGCACTGCAATGCTTCGATCGGGCAGCCCAACGTCGCAACGAGGATCCAACCCACGGCTAGCGGTATCCGGGTCACGCCATGTTGTGCGGGGTCACCACGCGAATGGCCGACATCGACGGGGCGACTCGGCTCATTCCGCCGTGCGCCTGAATGATCATCCGCCCGGCGAGGTTGGCGTCGGCCCGCAGGTCGTGATGCAGCACCGCGGAGATCTTGCGGGCGCGCAACAACATCCGGTTGTCCTCGTCGAGGTCGTGGGCGATGAACACCCGGTAGGTGCGGCCGCGCTGCTCGAACGCGCGGATGGTGGCGACATTGCCGCCGCCGATGGAATAGACCGCACCAATGGTGGGGTCGCGGTCAAGCGCGTCGAGCACCAGTTGTTCGATGGTCGCGTCGAGCCCTTCGCTCTCGGCGATCTCCACCACCGCCCGCCCCTTACCGCCCAGGGCACGGCGCATCTCACCGCGAAAGCCCATCTCCCGCTCTTCTTCGCCGCGAAAAGCGTTGCTGCTCAGGGTGACCAGCACACTGGCCGGCGAGTCACCCAGCCACTCGTCGATCAGATAGGCCGCGGTCGCACCGGCGTCACGGTTGTCGACACCCACATAGCCCACGCGACTGCTGCGCGGCACATCGGTGACGAACGTGACCACCGGGATGCCC
>JBKOYU010001049.1:0-14409 GCA_046725575.1 Actinomycetota bacterium
GTCGGGGATGACGGTGCCCATCTCGGCGAGCAGCTTGCGCGGTTCACGCACGGCGCGTGACCGGTAGGCCGGTGCCTTGTACCACTTCGGGGGCAGCCCGAGCGTCGGCCATGGGTAGCAGGAGCACAGTGTGCACACCACGAGGTTGTGGACATCCGGGGTGTTCTCGACGACGACCATGAGCTCGCCTTGAGGCCCTTGGAAGCCGAATTCGGCGATGGCCGCGGTGCCGTCGTTGAGGAGGCGCTCCTTGTAAGCCGGATCGGTCCACGCGCGGGCGACCACCTTTGCGCCGTTCATAGGGCCGAGGTTGTCCTCGAAGTGCTGGACGATCTGGTCGAGGGCGTCGGTGTCGAGGATGCCCTTTTCGACGAGCACCGACTCGATCGCGGCGACCCGGGCTTCGACCGGCGCGAGTTCGGTTGGGTGATGGTGGTCGGCCGTCATTGAGGATCCTCGAGGTAGCGCTCGAAAAGGTCGACGTGCATGACTTCGCCGTCGGCTCCGGCTTCGCCCCACAACTCGCGTGACGTGAAACGCACCGAATAGAGGGGGTCGGCGACGGCTCCACCGTCGTGGGCCGCGATGTCGTCGATGTTGAACACGCCGTCGACGCGTACGACCGTGCCGCGCCTGCCCTGCACGTAGCGCGGCGCGCGCGTATGTCCCGGCGGATGCCATTCCCGGACACGGACGTGGTTGCCGACCGCGTAGCGCGGTGTGGTGCGCGGGGTGAGGTCCTCGGGCAGGACGCCGCGATCGGGGCGGGATAGTGGAAAGCGTCCTCCGGCACGGCGCTCGAGTTCGTCCGGCGTCGTGAAGCCCGATTCGACGGCCATCGTCGCGGCACCGGTCAGCCAGTGCTCGTAGTACGGCGACGATAGGTAGTGCTCGGGCGCCATGCGTTCGATCGAATGGCGGAACCTTCCGCCCGGGATGCCCTGCGTGGCGATCAAGCCCATCATCACCCGGAAGGCGCGCCGCTCCCAGTCCTGCTCGAAGTATGGCTCAGTATTCTCGTGCTCGACCGGGCCGAACCCATCGAGGCCGCCGAGGTCGTGCACGCCGTCCACGGTGAGAATCCTACGGCGATCGCTTTGTTGAAATTCGAACTTTCCGGCCGTGCGGCCCGTGTCTTTGAGATGCGCGTACATGTCCGTTCGTCTGTCATTGCCGGCGTCGCCATGATCGGGATCGGCGCACTTGCCATTGCGCCGCTGGCCGCACCGCCGGAGCCGCACGCACCGCCGACTGTTACGCGCGACGTGCAACTGACGGCCGCACCTGCGCTCGGGGCGATCCCACTGGCCTTCATCCGCAATCAGTTTCAGTACTGCAGCCTGATCTGCCCGTTCGCCGTGCAGGGCGCGATCACCGTGCCGATCGCCGCCGCGCAGACACCGGCGACGTTCCTGGGCTCGCTCGCGACGACGGGCTCGCCGCTCAAGGCGATCGGCGCCGCCGCGGCGTCGGTGACCGGCCCGGCAAACGCAGCCGTGACTCCGCTCATCAACAACGACGTGTTTCTGGTGGTGCCGAAGGCATTTCACGCGCTTGATGTCGCCATCGTCGAGGCGTTCAACGTCGGTGCCGCGGTACTCACGCCGGGCGAGTTCATACAGGCGGTCCAGACCGGGCGAACCAACATTCTCGACGCCCTCAATCAGCCGGTGGGCCCGCCAACGACCCCGACGGGCGCCACCAACATAGTGCAGGTCGTGGCCGTAGAGATGGTCAATGTCACGACGGCGGTGGCGTTCCAGGCGGGTGAACTGCTGCTGGCGGGCGTGGTGCAAATCGCCGACGCAGCGGCGCAGGAACTGGCGCAGTCCGGCGACCCCGCAGCCGCTCTGGCGGCCGGGGCGACCCGCGCGGGTCAGGTCGTCAGCACGGCGAGCGCCCCGGTCGCGTCGGCGGTGAACACCGCGGTGACGAACATCCGCAACTCACTGCATGACCCGTTCCCAACGACGGTGAAGACGACGGCGCCTGCAGTCCAAACGCTGACGGCCAGGGTCTACGAGCCCAAGAAACGGGATACGCGCACCACGGAGACGTCGTCCGAAAGTGCCAGCGACACAAAGGATGGCGACACAACGGCAAATGAGGAGCCGTCGCACAAGGTGACCCCGAAGCAAAAGCCCGACGGCACGCGTTCAGTCGGGAATCATGACCGACATAGCGACAAGAAGCGTGTCGCCGGCGCGTCGCACTAGGCCGCGGAACCGAGATCACCCCGGTCGAATTCGTCTCCATCGACTCGCGGCGCGGCCGACTATTTGATCGAATCGCAAGCCACCCGCGCTGGCCGTCAGCGGCGGCAGGAGTTTGTTGTGCTTTTGGCCGACATCATGGCCCAGCAGGGGCGCGAGCTGCTTGGGGCGGCCGCCCCGTCCGACATCGACAGAAAACTTATCGGGCTCACCATCGTCAGCGGTGGCGTGGATCTCACCGCGATGTGGCTGAACGGCGATCTCGGTGTCGGCCGTGACCATTTCACCGATTTCTTCACCGGGTTCATCCAGGCAAGCATTCACATGCCTGCGTCGCTGGATCAGTCGGCTGGTTCGTCGACGGCCGCGGGCTTATCCTCCGCTGTCTGCTGCAGAGCCAACGCGACGCCGAGCGCGAGGAAGAAGATGATGAACAGCGGCCCGCCGAGGTAGAAGTTCATCGTGCCGCCCGGCGATATGAAACTGGCGGGCGGACCGATGATCGTGATCGTCTCGATCAGCTGCTCGACCGCGAACACGGCCGCGAGTATCCCGATCCACCGCGGGAATCGATCGTTGTTGGCCGCCAACAGGATTGGCACGGCCACCATGATGTCGGCCACCGCCAAGATCGGCCCCCACATCGTCGCGATGTCGGTGATGGTGCGTGCCGTCGCCGATCCGAGCTGGTCGGGATGGAGGGCGAGCCCAGCCGTGAACCACATCGCGATGAACACCTCGACCAGCACGACGGCCGAGCCGATGGTGAACACGTACGCCGACGGACCTGACAGCCGATCACGCGCATACCCGAGCACCACCACCAACGCCAACGCCCCGAAAGTCACCAACAGCGCCTGCATTCGCATCGCGCCGGAATGCTCGTTGACATGCGAGACGATGTCGTAGCCCGGCTTGTCGATGCCGGGAAGCGTCGGAACCATAAGTAGCGCAGCGGCGAACAGCACCGCAAACGCAATACCAGCGATCATCGGAACACGACGATCCATATCGAATCACTGTAGACAACGCGGCTATCCACATACGGGATTTCATCCACAGGGCGCGTTGCCGGACCACCGCGCACGGCCGGGTGGTCTGACCGTGCCCCTACTTTGACCGCATGCGAACCGAATTGCCCACCGAGCGACTGCAGCGCCGGCTCGGCGCCGACAGCGAATCACCTGCCGACGGCGACGGTGAACCGGACACCTCGCTGTCGCGCTGGCTGCCCGACACGACCAAGCCCGATGGCACGGCCGGCTGGGTCGCGGCCGTCCGGGCAGACCCCGGCCGCGCCGGTGTCATCGGATTGGCGGTCGTCGGTGTCATCGCGGTACTGGTGACCGTCTTCACCCTCGTGCGCGACAAAGCGCCGCCGGTGGCATCGGCGAAACTGCCGCCGGTGGAGATGGTTTCGTCGGCCAGCCCGACTCCAGGACCGGCGCCACCCAACACCGATGGACCGGTGGTCGTCAGCGTGGTGGGCCTCGTGCACAAGCCCGGACTCGTCACGTTGGCGCCCGGTGCGCGGATCGCCGATGCGCTCACCGCGGCAGGTGGTGCGTTGGACGGCGCCGATCTGATCGGGCTGAACATGGCCCGGCGAGTCACCGACGGTGAACAGATCATCGTCGGGATCGTCGCGGCACCCGGGCAGCCGGCGGCAATGGGCAGTTCGATCAGTTCCGGGCCTGCCACAGCAGCGCCGACGGATGCACCACCGGCGGCCGGAAAGACACCCTCGCCAGGCGGTTTGGTGGATCTGAACGCTGCGACCGTGGAGGAGCTGGACACGTTGCCGGGTATCGGTCCGGTGACCGCGGCCGCGATCATCGCCTGGCGTGACGCCAACGGGCGGTTCACCAGCGTCGACCAGCTCGGCGACGTGGACGGCATCGGACCGGCGCGGCTGGAGAAGCTGCGTGACCTTGTTCGTGTGTGAGCCCGCTGGATACCGGCGTCGCCCGGCTCGATCTGCGGCTGGTCCCGGCGGGCCTCACGAGCTGGGCGGTGACTGCGGCCGGAATCCTCTGGCAGGTAGGGGGTTCGGTGTTGGCCGTTGCCGTTGCGGTCGCCGCGACGGCTGCAGTTGGGCGGTGGGGTAGTGGCCGCCGCGAGTCCGGCGCCGATGTCGGGGCGGTCGCCACCGCGGTCGTCGCTGTCGCGGTAGTCGGCGCGGGTTTCGCCGTCGCGGTCGGGTTGCGCGTTGGCGAAGTGCGCCATCATCCGATCGTCGAGCGCTACGGCACGGTCGCCACCGTCGTCGTTACGCCGACCGAGACACCTCGCTCACTGGGCGGCAGCCGGATGATGTTCCGCGGATCGCTGCAGCGAATCGGCGAACGTGAAATATCCGGCCGGGTAGTCGTTTTCACGCGTGCCGTGGAGTTCGCCGAGCTGACGGCGGGCCGGCCGGCGAGTTTCCGCGCCCGCATCGGCCGGCCAACACGACGAGACCTGACCGTCGCGGTGCTGTCGGCAACAGGTGAGCCGAAACTGGGCGAGGCCGCGCCGATCGACAGGCTCGCGCATGAGATCCGCACGGGCTTCGCCGATGCCGCGCGTGCCGCGCTGCCAGCGGATCAAGCGGCGATGCTGTCTGCGCTGGTGCTGGGCGACACGTCGACTTTGACCGCGCAGACCTCCGAGGAGTTTCGCGTGGCCGGGCTGACGCATCTGACTGCGGTGTCGGGCGCCAACGTCACCATCGTCTGCGGGGCGGTGTTGATGACTGCCGCACTGCTCGGGCCCAGACTGGCCGTCGCGCTGGCCGCACTCGCGCTGGTGGCGTTCGTCATTGTCGTGCAGCCGTCGGCCAGCGTGCTGCGGGCGGCCGTCATGGGCGCCATCACGCTGCTGGCCGTGATCTCGCACCGCCGCAGGCAGGCCATCCCGGTGTTGTCGGCCAGCGTGATCATGCTGCTGATCGCCGCGCCCGAACTGGCCGTCGACGTCGGATTCGCGCTGTCGGTCTCAGCGACCGCGGCGCTTGTCGTGATCGCACCGGTGTGGTCGCGGCGCCTGGTCGGGCGCGGCTGGCCCAAGCCGTTAGCCGACGCGATGAGTGTCGCGGTCGCCGCGCAGCTCGTCACCGCCCCGCTGGTCGCTGGGATGTCGGGCACCTTCAGCGTGGTGTCTGTTGTCGCCAACCTCGCCGTGGCTGCCGTGATCCCGCCGATCACGGTCGTCGGCACAGTGGCCGCCGCCCTGTGTCCGCTGTGGCCGTCGGGCGCGCAACTGCTGATCCGGTTCACCGGCCCGGAGTTGTGGTTGCTGCTGCGCGTGGCGCGGTGGGCTGCGGGTGTGCCGGGTGCTTCCGTTCGTGTTCCGTCGGGTCTGCTCGGCGTGGTGTGCGTCGCCGCGGTTGGTATCGTCGCAGTGCTGTCGTGGCGGTGGCGGTGGGTCCGCATCGCTACAGGTCTCGCCGCGCTGTGCCTGCTCGCGTGGACGGTGTCAGGACTGTCGGGCGGCCATGACACGATCGTGGAGTGAGCGAAGAGATGGCAGGCCTGCACCTAGTGCTGGGCGACGAAGAGCTGCTTGTCGAGCGCGCAGTCGCGGCCGTCCTACGGCAGGCACGCAAGCAGGCCGACACCGACGACGTACCGGTGGACCGGCTGCGGGCCGGCGAGGTCAGCACCAGCGAGCTGGCCGAACTGCTCAGCCCGTCGCTATTCGCCACTGAGCGTGTCGTGGTGCTCGAGGCGGCCGGGGAAGCGGGCAAGGACGCGGCCGCCCTCATCGCGGAGGCCGCCGCCGACTTGCCGCCGGGCACCATGCTGGTCGTCGTGCACTCCGGCGGCGGCCGCGCCAAGGCCTTGGCCGACCAACTGAAAAAGCTTGGCGCACAGGTACATCCATGTGCTCGCATCACCAAGGCCAGCGAGCGCGCCGACTTCGTCCGGAAAGAATTCCGGACGTTGAAGGTCAAGGTCAGCGATCACACCGTCACCGCGGTGCTCGACGCCGTGGGGTCCGACATTCGCGAACTGGCCGCTGTCTGTTCGCAGTTGGTCGCCGACACCGACGGCCAGATCGACGCCGCCGCGGTCCGCCGCTACCACTCCGGTAAGGCCGAAGTGAAGGGCTTCGACATCGCCGACAAGGCCGTCGTCGGCGACATCGCCGGAGCCGCCGAGGCGCTGCGCTGGGCGATGATGAGCGGCGAGCCGCAGGTCGTGCTGGCCGATGCGCTAGCCGAGGCCGTGCACACCATCGCCAGGGTCGCCCCGCTATCTGGCGATCCGTATCGGCTCGCAGCCGAGCTGGGGATGCCGCCGTGGCGGGTGCAGAAGGCGCAGAAACAGGCGCGACGATGGTCCCGCAATTCAATCGCCGAGGCCATGCGGCTGGTCGCGACGCTGAACGCCGACGTGAAGGGCGCCGCGGCCGACGCAGACTACGCGCTGGAAGCGGCGGTCAGAAAAGTGGCCGAACTTGCCGCCGACTAGCGGCGAGTCGAATCAGACCGAGAACTTGTGGCCGAGTGATCAGAGGTGGTTCAGCGCTTTGGCGAGGCCGGACTTGCGGTTGGCCGCCTGATTCTTGTGAATCACGCCCTTGCTGACGGCCTTGTCGAGCTTGCGGCTGGTGGCCGCCAGCAACTCGGCGGCCTTCTCCTTGTCACCGGCCTCGACGGCCTCCCGGAATCCGCGGACCGCCGTGTGAAGCGACGACTTCACCGACTTGTTGCGCAGTCTGCGGCGCTCGTTGGTGCGATTGCGCTTTTCCTGCGACTTGATGTTGGCCACGCGGTAGTTCCTTCGCAAATCTCGGTTCGGTTGACGAAAAGTCTTTCGCGCCGCGCCTGACGCCGGGCAGCGACTGTTCAGGGTACCAGCGAGCCCCCGAATCTCCCAAAGCGAGGCCGTCTGGCCTGCCGAAACGCTTCATGTGGTGCAGCATGTGATGGGTGACCCTTCGAACCTTGCCCACGGATACCGCACGGACGTCGCGCAACAACGGCCGCACGCCCAAACGGTACGAGGGCATCTTCGACGGCTACAACAACGTGGGCCGCTATTCGGAGGCCTTCGACGAAATGTTCGACGCCGACGGCAACGTCCGCGGCCCGTACAAGGGCATCTTCGCCGAACTTGCTCCGTCGGACGCCTCGGAGCTCGCAGCCCGTGCCGATGCACTCGGCCGCGCGTTCATCGACCAGGGCATCACCTTCTCCCTGTCCGGACAGGAGCGCCCGTTCCCGCTGGACCTCGTCCCGCGCGTGATCTCGGCGGCCGAATGGACGCGGCTCGAGCGCGGCATCACGCAGCGGGTGAAGGCCCTCGAGCACTACCTGCACGACATCTACGGCGAGCAGGAGATCCTGCGCGACGGGGTCATCCCGCGCCGGCTCATCACCTCCTGCGAGCACTTCCACCGGGAGGCGGCGGGCATCGTCCCGCCCAACGGTGTGCGCATCCACGTCGCCGGCATCGACCTGATCCGCGACGCCAAGGGTGACTTCCGGGTGCTCGAGGACAACCTGCGCTCACCGTCGGGCGTGTCCTACGTGATGGAGAACCGCCGCACGATGGCGCGGGTCTTCCCGAACCTGTTCGCAACGCATCGGGTGCGCGCGGTCGGCGACTATTCCTCACACCTACTGCGCGCGCTCCGCAATGCCGCCGCCAACAATGTCGCCGATCCGACGGTGGTGGTGCTGACGCCCGGGGTCTACAACTCCGCGTACTTCGAGCACTCGCTGCTGGCCCGCCAGATGGGCGTCGAGCTGGTCGAGGGCCGCGACCTGTTCTGCCGCGACAACGCCGTCTACATGCGCACCACCGAGGGCGAACGACAGGTCGACGTCATCTACCGCCGCATCGACGATGCGTTCCTCGACCCCATGCAATTCCGGCCCGACTCGGTGCTCGGCGTCGCAGGGCTGCTCAACGCCGCCCGCGCCGGCAACGTCGTCATCTCCAGCGCCGTCGGCAACGGCGTCGGCGACGACAAGCTGGTCTACACCTACGTGCCGACGATCATCGAGTACTACCTGGGCGAGAAGCCACTCCTGGCCAATGTCGACACCTACCGCTGCTGGCTCGACGACGAACGCGAGGGAGTGCTCGACCGGATCGACGAACTCGTCATCAAGCCGGTGGAGGGCTCGGGCGGCTACGGCATCGTGTTCGGCCCGGACGCCTCCGGCAAGGAGCTCGCCACGATCAGCAAGAAGATCCGCAGCGACCCGCGCGGCTGGATCGCGCAGCCCGTCATGCAGTTGTCCACGGTGCCGACGCAGATCGGCGACAAACTCGCGCCCCGCCACGTCGACCTGCGTCCGTTCGCGGTCAACGACGGCGATCAGGTGTGGGTGCTGCCCGGCGGGTTGACCCGGGTGGCGCTACCTGAGGGCTCACTCGTGGTCAACTCCAGTCAGGGCGGCGGCTCGAAGGACACCTGGGTGCTCGCATCGCGCGCGTCGGTGGCCGACCGTGAGCTCGCGGCGGCCCAAGTGGTGCGGTCGCTGCCCAAGACGTCCAAGGGCCCGAAGGCCGAGAACGGAACCGACGGCTCGTCACAGCAGCAGCAACAGCAGCAATCGCAGGCGGTGCGGCCGATGAACGGCTCGAGCCAACAGCAGCAACAACAACAACAACAACAACAGCAGCAGCAGCAGTAGGGCGGTGACGATCTGATGTTGGCGCGCAACGCCGAATCGCTGTACTGGATCGGCCGCTACGTGGAGCGAGACGACGACACCGCCCGCATCCTCGACGTGACGGTGCACCAGCTGCTCGAGGACTCCAGCGTGGACCCGGACCAGGCGTCGCGGACCCTGCTGCGGGTGTTGGGCATCGAGGCGCCCAAGCAGCAGCTCGACGTGTGGTCGCTGACGGACCTCGTCGCGTTCAGTCGCGACACCGCGGGCGGCTGCTCGATCGTCGAATCCATCTCGGCGGCACGGGAAAACGCCCGCGGCGCACGGGAAGTCACGTCCACCGAGATCTGGGAGTGCCTGAACACCACCTACAACGCGTTGGCCGAGCGCGAGCGCGCCGCCAAACGCCTTGGGCCGCACGAATTCTTGTCCTACGTCGAAGGCCGCGCCGCCATGTTCGCCGGTCTGGCCGACTCGACGCTGAGTCGCGACGACGGTTACCGGTTCATGGTGCTGGGACGCGCCATCGAACGCGTCGATATGACGGTGCGGCTCGTGTTGTCCCGCGTCGGCGATAGCGCCTCCTCACCGGCATGGGTGACACTGCTGCGGTCGGCGGGCGCCCACGACACCTACCTACGCACGTACCGCGGTGTGCTGGACGCGGGCAGGGTCGTCGAATTCATGCTTCTGGACCGGCTTTTCCCGCGGTCGATCTTTTACTCGCTACGGCTTGCCGAACACAGCCTCGACGAACTGCTCAACCGTCCGCACAACAGGCTGGGCGCCACCGCGGAGGCGCAGCGGCTGCTCGGACGCGCCCGCAGCGAGCTGGAATTCCTTCAGCCCGGTGCGCTTCTCGAATCGTTGGAGAAACGGCTCGCGGGTCTGCAGACGACTTGCCACGAGGTCGGAGAAGCGTTGGCGGTGCAGTACTTCCACTCCGCGCCGTGGGTGGCGTGGCACGACGCGGGTCACAATGGTGCGTTGGTCATCGAGGAGGGTGAGGTCTAACGATGAGCCGCTTGCGCAGCGATGAGCCCTCGGGCGAAGAGCCGACGATGAAGAGCAGATTCTGATGTGGCGGCTTAGAGTCGTGCACTCGACGGGCTACGCCTACAAGTCGCCGGTTACCGCGTCATTCAACGAGGCAAGGCTGACGCCACGGTCTGACACCCGCCAGAACGTCATCCTCAACCGGGTCGAAACCGTGCCCGCCACAAGGTCGTACCGCTATGTGGATTACTGGGGCACCGCCGTCACCGCGTTCGACCTTCACGCGCCGCACACCGAGCTAGAGGTCACGTCGAGCTCGGTGGTGGAGACCGACCGCGGCGAGATGCCGAAGGACCAGGTCAACTGGGATGATCTGCGCTCCGAGGCGGTGATCGACCGGTTCGACGAGGTGCTCAGCCCGACGCACTACACGCCGGAGAGCAAGCGGATCGGGCGGGTGGGAGAGCGCATCGCCAAGTACCACGATCCGCTGGAGGCCGTCACGGCTGCAGCCAATTGGGTGCACAGCGAGCTTGAGTATGTGCCAGGCACAACGGGTGTGCACTCGTCGGGGCTGGACGCGCATCGCGAAGGCAAGGGCGTCTGCCAGGACTTCGCGCACCTCACGCTGATCCTGCTGCGCGGCATGGGAATTCCGGCGCGCTACGTGTCAGGTTATCTGCATCCCAAGCGCAAGGCCGTCGTCGGTGACACCATCGACGGGCAGAGCCACGCGTGGGTGCAAGCCTGGACCGGAGGCTGGTGGAATTACGACCCCACCAACGACAAGGAGATCACCGAGCAGTACGTCAGCGTCGGGGTGGGGCGTGACTATTCGGACGTCACGCCGCTGAAAGGCATTTACTCCGGCGAGGGCTCAACGGACTTGGACGTGGTCGTGGAGATCACCCGGCTGGCTTAACTTCTACCGCCTCGAACGTTCCTTACCGCTTGAGGTCTTGGCGAAATTTCGAGCGGTAAGGAACGTTCGGCGCAACCGTTACGGCTTCACGCGGCCCAGCGTGCGGTAACCAGGGTGCACGTGGGGCGTCAAGCCTTGGTGCTCGGCCACGACCGAAAGCAGTTGGCGCAGCGTGTCGCGTTGCTCCGTGTTGAGCCCCGCGGTCATCAGCCGTTCGTGCTGACGACCCAGCTCGCCGATCTTGCTCAACAGTTTCTTGCCAGAAGCGGTCAGGTACAGCGCGTGCAGCCGGCGATCGTCGGGGTTGCGACGACGTTCGACGTAGCCGCGGTCCTCCAGCTCGTCGACGTAGGCGACGACGCGGCTCGGCAACAAACCCAACTGGCCGCTGAGTGCCTGCTGGCTGCGCCCGGGTTCGGACGCGATCGCGCGCAGGATTCCCGCGTGCGGCGGCGTGAGGTCGAGCGACGCGACCAGGTCGGCGAACACCGAGGAGGACCGATGGCCGAGTTGGGACAACAAGAACGCCACGTTGTCACCGTTCCTTGATGGTGCTGGCACGCATAAATCGTATCAGTCGTGAACGATTTGTCCCGCTAATTAGTGAATCTTCTTGTTTGTGCGCGCGGTCGGGCATATCGTTCAGATTATGAACGATTCATTAGTGGATATGAACAGAGCGGCTGCGCGGCCACCGCAGGGCGGTCCTCCGTTGGCGCTGCTCGCGGCGATCTCCCTGGGGCTGCTGCTCGCGGGGCTTGTCGTCGGGGTTGCGCTCGCCGGTGGTGTCATGCCGCTTCCGTACGGCTCCGCCGCGGAGATCCAGCACTATGTCGCGGGCAATCACGATGCGGCCGTCGCGATTGCGGTCGGGACGTTCGGCTCGTCGATACCGCTGGCCATCTACGCCGCCACCGCGAGCGCCCGTCTGCGCCAACTCGGCATCACCGCACCTGGGGCGACGATCGCGCTGGCCGGGGGCTTGCTCGCGTCGGCCGGGCTCGCGTTATCGAGCTTGACGGCATGGACCCTGTCACGGCCGGAGGTCACCTCCGACGCCGCATTGGTCCGCGCGCTGTACTACCTCACGTACCTGACCGGAGGCCCATGGCATGTGGTCACGCTCGGCCTGTTGATCGCAGGCATCGCGGTGCCCGCCCTCATCGTCGGGTTGCTGCCACGGTCTGTCGCGTGGGCCGGCCTCGTCATTGCGGGTCTCGCGGAACTGACCACGCTCGTGCTGATCTGGCCGGGACTATCGCCACTATTGCCGGTCGCCCGGTTCACCGGACTGGTCTGGCTGATCGTGGCGGGCGCGTTGCTGCCGCTGCGTCGACGGAATCGGCAAAAGGCCCGCGTCGCGGGAGGGTGATCATGAAACTCAGTGTGAGCGTGACGAATTACTCCTGGCAGGACTCGATCCGTGACCGGCTCGCGACACTCGCCGGCAGCCTCGACGAGACCGCGGTCGACACGCTCTGGGTATCTGATCATCTCCTGCAGGCCGATCCCGCCAGCCAACTCGACGAACCGATGCTCGAGGCGTACACGACGCTGGGGTATCTCGCGGCAGCGACATCGCGGATCCGCCTCGGCACCATGGTCACCGCCGCGACCTTCCGTGCGCCCGCCTTGCTGATCAAGGCCGTCACCACGCTTGATGTGCTGTCGGCCGGCCGGGCCTGGTTGGGGATCGGCGCCGGCTACAACGGCGACGAGGCCCGCGCAATGGGGCTGTTCCTACCCGACACCGCCGAGCGGTTCTATCGGATGACCGAGTTGCTGCGGCTCGCGCGTCAGATGTGGGACGGTGACGAAGCCCCGTTCCGTGGTGAGTATCTGGATCTCGAGCACCCGGTCGGCAGCCCGCGCCCCGTCACGACGCCCAGGCCGCCGGTGCTGATCGGCGGCACGGGCGAAAAGCGCACGCTGCGTTTGGTCGCGGAGTACGGCGACGCGTGCAATTTGTTCGACATACCCGACGGTGGCGTCGCGATTCGCAGGCAGCTCGCCGTGCTGGACCGCCACTGCGCTGACGTCCGCAGGCCGCCCGAGGAGATCGAGCGCACCGTGACCACGGCTCTCCAAGACGGCGAGAGTTCGGGGCAGCTGGTCGAGCGTTGTGGCGCGCTGGCCGATCCCGGGGTACAACACGTCGTGGTGATCACCCGAGGGCGGTCGCTGACCGACGCTGACCTCAATTGTGTTGCGAGCGCGGCAGATCAGCTGGCCGGTTTGGCGCATACGCCCGGGTGAACCTCGACCCGGTGTAGGTCATCGCCCAACTCGATCTGCCGGTCGAACGCCGTGGCCGCCAGTGCGCGCCAATCGTCCTCCTGGCCCGGCTCGATGCCGGGCACGTAGTGGGTGAGGATCAGGATTCCGACACCTGCGCGCGCCGCGGTGGCCGCGGCCTGTTCGACCGACGAGTGGTAGTCGCAGATGTCGCGGATGCGCTGCATCGGCGTCTTCTCGATCAGGTCCTTGCGAATCGCCGTGTGCACCAACGCTCCCGCGCCCGTAGCAAGGCCGTCGAGACTCTCGCAGGGCACCGTATCTCCCGCGAGTACCACCGACGCGCCGTCATGTTCGATCCTGAAGCCGATAGTCGGTTCGACGGGCCGGTGATCCGTCGGCGCCACCCGGATCGTCGTCCCGTCGCGATCCCATACGCTGCCGTCGGTGTATTCATGCACCTCGACCGGCGGTGGGGAAGTGAGATCTGCGTGGTGCGCGATCCGGTAACCGATGTCGCGGCCAAAGGCTTTCAGCGTGGCGTCGACCACCTCGGCTGTGCCCGGCGGACCGATGATCTGCAGCGGGGCGGGAGTGGGCGTGAACGTGGTGACCCAGCGGGTGATAAGTAGGTCGCCGAGATCGGCGATGTGATCGCTGTGGAAATGGGTGAGCAGTAACGCGGTCAGTCCGTTCGCGCCGACGCCAACGGCCGTCATGCGCTGCTGCACGCCCCGGCCGCAGTCGACTAGAAACGTCTGCCCGCCGGCCCGTACGAGGGTGGACGGCCCCGCCCGTCGGGCGTCAGGAATGGGACTACCGGTGCCGAGCAGCGTGACCTCGATCATGACGTCATTCCTACCGCTTTCGGGCACGTCAGAAGGTGAAACTTTCGTTTCAATACTCCATTGAGCCACACACTGAAAGGCGCAGGTAACTAGTGCAATAGCGACGCCCAACTCCCGTCGAAGTTTCAATAGGTCATTCACGGGCAGGAAACGGACCCGAAACAGAGCGCCGATAGCGTCGGGCCATGCCTTTCGATCACTCCCGCCTGACGGCCACCTGTGCCGTCGAGTCGCCAGAAAAAGCGGTCACGCTCCCGCCCGAGGCCTACGGCAGCGACGACCTCTTCGCCGCCGAGGTCGATCGGATCTTCAAGCGGGGCTGGATCCCGCTGTGCCGCGTCGAGCAGGTGGCCACGCCCGGCAGCTACTACAGCATCGACATTCTCGGCACCCCGCTCGTGGTGACCCGCGATCGGCACTCCGAGATCCGCGTGCTGTCACGCAATTGCACGCACCGCTGGATGGAGGTGTGCAGCGGGGCGGGGGAGGCCAACGTGCTGCAGTGCCCATATCACCTGTGGTCGTTCGGTCTGGATGGACACCTGGCCGGGGCGCCGGAGATGAAGCACTCACCCGGTTTCAACC
>JBKOYU010001058.1:0-2298 GCA_046725575.1 Actinomycetota bacterium
CGGTGCCGGTCACCGGGGCCTACTGCTACACCATGTCCAATCAGTACAACGGCGCCCGCCGAGTGCCGGTTGTCTTCGCCCGCAACGGGAATGCCCGGCTTGTGGTGCGACGGGACACCTGGGATGACTTGTTGATCCGCGATGTCGACTGACACCTGCCAAGATAGGAGGCATGACTGAGCTGCCTGCCTCGCTCGTCGAGTTGGCGCGCCGCTACGGCATCGCAACCGAATACGCGGACTGGACCGGCAGGCATATGACCGTCGCGGACTCCACGCTGATCGCCGTGCTCGACGCGCTGGGCATGCCCGCCGCCACCGAGGACGAGCGCACCGCCGCCCTTCTCGCACACGACCGCGACTACTGGGCGCGCTCGCTGCCGCCGACGATCGTCGGCCGCTCCGGAGTCGCGTCATCGTTCTGGGTGCACGTCACGCACGGCGATCCCGTCGGCCTGTGGATCCGGCTGGAGGACGGAAGCGTAAGGACCGGGCTTCGTCAGCTTGAAAACAACAGGGCCCCTTACGATCTCGGTGACCGATTGGTCGGGGAGGCCACCTTCGAGCTACCCGGCGACCTGCCCCTCGGCTATCACCACCTCCACCTGCAAGTCGGTGCGTCCGACATCAGCACCCTGGTCATCATCTCCCCCGCGTCGCTGGGCTTGCCGGCCAGGCTGGGGCCCAGCCGAGCATGGGGACTGGCCACCCAGCTCTACAGCGTGCGCTCGCAACGATCTTGGGGCATCGGGGATTTGACCGATCTGGCCGACCTCGCGGTGTGGTCGGCCTCGCGGCACCGTGCAGGTTTTGTACTCGTCAACCCGTTGCACGCGGCGGCTCCTACCCCGCCGATGGAGCCATCGCCGTATCTGCCGACGTCGCGCCGGTTCATCAACCCCTTGTATCTGCGCGTCGAGGCAATACCCGAGTTCGCGTATGTCCGGCAGCGTGCCAGCATCCGCAAGGCGCGCGTAGAGGTGCAGGCCCGCGCGAAGAAGTCCAAACGGATCGACCGTGACGCCGCGTGGAAGGCCAAGCGCGCCGCGTTGAAAAGCGTGTACCACGTCGAACGGTCGGCCGGGCGAGAGCTCGCGTACGCCGCCTATCGCGATCGGGAAGGCCGGAGCCTCAACGACTTCGCCACCTGGTGTGCGCTGGCCGAGGAGTACGGCAACGACTGGCACCAGTGGCCGGAGGATCTGCAGCACCCGGCCAGCCCGGCCGTCGCGGATTTCGCCGCCGCGCATGCCGAGACCGTCGACTTTCACCGCTGGCTGCAGTGGCAGCTCGACGACCAGCTCACCGCCGCGCAGGCAACGGCCGTCCAGGCCGGCATGGAACTCGGCATCATGCACGATCTCGCGGTCGGCGTCGATCCCAACGGCGCAGATGCGTGGGCGTTGCAGGACGTGCTGGCGCTCGGTGTCACCGCGGGTGCGCCGCCCGATGAGTTCAACCAGCTCGGCCAGGACTGGTCGCAGCCGCCCTGGCGGCCCGATCAATTGGTGGACTACGCATACGCGCCGTTTCGCGCCCTGGTCAACGCGGTGCTGCGGCACGCGGGCGGCGTTCGCATCGACCACATCATGGGACTGTTCCGGCTGTGGTGGATCCCGAAGGGCGCCCCGCCCACCGACGGCACCTACGTGCGCTACGACCACGAGGCGATGATCGGCATCGTCGCGCTCGAGGCGCACCGGGCCGGCGCCGTCGTAGTCGGCGAGGACCTCGGCACCGTCGAGCCCTGGGTGCGCGAGTACCTGATCGAACGTGGCCTGTTCGGCACGTCGATCCTGTGGTTCGAGGCGGAACGCGACGGCCCGGGTGCCACTGGCGGGCCGCTGCCTGCCGAGAACTGGCGTGAATACTGCCTGTCGTCGGTGACGACCCACGACCTGCCGCCGACGGCGGGCTACCTGGCCGGTGAGCACGTGCGGCTGCGCGAAAAGCTCGGCCTGCTGACCCGGCCGGCCGCCGAGGAACTGGCCGGTGACCAGGCACAACAGGCGGCCTGGCTGGCCGAGCTGCGCCGGGTGGGGCTGCTCGGGGACGAGCCGAGCGTCGATGAGGTCGTCCTCGCGCTGTACCGGTATCTGGGCCGAACACCGTCGAAGCTGCTGGCGCTCTCGCTCGCCGACGCGGTCGGCGATCTGCGCACCCAGAACCAGCCCGGCACGACAGACGAATACCCGAATTGGCGGGTGCCACTGAGAGGGCCCGACGGTCGAAAACTGCTGCTAGAAGACGTGTTCATCGACCCGCGGGCGGCCGCGCTTGCCGACGCGATGAAACAGGT
>JBKOYU010000372.1:0-3513 GCA_046725575.1 Actinomycetota bacterium
GCGGGATAGCGTCTGAGCTGGCAGCCGCCGGGTTCGAGGACGCCGTCGAAATTGGCCGCGGCGGCGGTGGGGTCGTCTATCGCTGCTACCAGAAGTCTCTCGCGCGAAGCGTCGCCATAAAGGTGCTGGCGTCTGATCTCGATGAAGATGACCGGGAGCGTTTTCTGCGTGAGGGCTACGCGATGGGAGGGCTTTCCGGCCACCCGAACATCGTGAACATCCTGCAGGTCGGCGTGACCGAAGGTAACCGGCCGTTCATCGTGATGCCTTACCACGCAGCGGGTTCCCTCGCGGAGCGACTGCGTCGGGAGGGCCGGATCGCGTGGCCTGAGGCATTGCGCATCGGAGTGAAGTTGTGCGGGGCGCTGGAAACCGCGCATCGGACAGGCACACTGCACCGCGATATCAAGCCCGCGAATGTCCTTTTCAACGATTACGGCGAACCGCAACTGAGCGACTTCGGGACCGCCCGCATCGCCGGTGGATACAAAACGGTGACCGGCTTCTTCACCGGCACCCTCTCCTACACCGCACCCGAGGTACTCGAGGGGAATCCGCCGACGGTTGCGGCCGACGTGTACTCCCTTGGCGCCACGATTTACGCGCTGATCGCCGGGAATCCGCCGCACGAGCGCAAGACCGACGAGGATCTGATCGCGCACTATCTGCGCATCACTTCGACGCCTGTGCCGGACCTGCGTCCTGCGGGAATCCCCGCCGATGTGTGCGCCGCGATCGAGAAGGCGATGTCGCGTGAGCCGGGCAAACGACATGCGTCGGCGGCGGAATTCGGCCGCGAATTGCAGTTGGCGCAACGGCACAACGGGTTGACAGCGGATCCGATGGCGCTCAGTGAGCCCGGCGGTCAGCCAGAGCAGACAGGAGGCACACAAGCGATTCCGTTGTCGGGGCCTGCGGGTCAGCCCGATCCGTCTGGAGGGGGTTCCATCCCTCCGGGCGGGCCCACAGCGGCAACGCCACGGCCGGACCCGGGGATGTTCGCGCACACCGCGTCGGTCAGCGCGTCAAGCGTGCCGTGGGCTGTGCCGGCGCGAGATTCCTTGACGACCGCCCCGCCGAAAAAGAAGGATCGCAAAAGGGTCCTGATCGCCTGCGCCGCCGCTGCGGCAGCGCTGCTGTTGGTGATAAGCGGTGTCTACATAGTCACGTCGTCGCGCGACACCAGCGGTGGTGGGGGTCCCCGGTCTCAACCGACCGCCGAAGTGGAAGCGCAGCCGCAGTGGCGGCAGATCGCCGATGCGCGCGTTGCCCGCGACGCGGTAGCGGCCACCGAGGCCGACGGCACCATCTGGGTTTTCGGCGGCTTGGGGGCGGACAACCACGTCAGTGGACGACACGAGGGCTACGACCCTGCCATCGACAGCTGGAAGGGCGGCGAAGACCTACCCGTGCCCGTGCAGCATGCGATGTCGGTGACTTGGCAGGGGAACCCGGTTGTGATCGGCGGCTGGCGCACCGAAGGCACCGATGCGAAGGTTGCGACTGACCGCGTGTGGCGGGTTGTCAACAGTCGCTGGACGGAGCTGCCGCCTCTGTTGCAGCCACGGGCGGCAGCGGCGGCGGCCGTAGTGGGCGACCGCATAATCGTCACCGGTGGCGTTGACTCCGACGGCACGCTGCTGAACACCACCGAGATTTTCGACGGAACCTCCTGGAAGCTTGGCGCCCCCGTCCCCACTCCGCGACAGATGTTGGGCGCGGCGTCAGACGGCAAGCTGGTGTACATCGTTGGCGGCACGAACGGGACCTCTGACCTGGCGACGGTCGAGGCGTACGACCCGGCCGCGGACAAGTGGACGAGCATGCCCCAACTCCCAGAGCCACGCAGCGACTTCGGCGTCGCAGTCACCGATGCACGGTTGGTGGCGGTCGGGGGCACGTCCGCGGGGCAAGTCCTCAAGAGCGTGGCCGCGCTCGATCTCACCACCGCGACGTGGGCCAATCTGCCAGACATGGGCACCGCGCGGCACGGCTCGGCGGTGGCCGCTGTGGGGAAGACTGTCTATGCCATCGGCGGGTCGACCGGTGTCGGTGATGGCCAAATCACGTCCTCGGCGGAAGCGCTGAAGCTGGCACCGCGCAAACCCCAACCCGCGGCGGAATGGCGGTCCCTACCGGACGCGCCGACCGCGAGGTTGATGATGGCGTGGACCGTGCTCGACGGACAAATCTGGATCGCCGGTGGTATCCGCCACGGCGAGACGCTCCAGACGGTGGAAAGCTACGACGCCCGAACGGGAGCGTGGCAACCGCAGCCTCCGCTGCCGATCCCGTTGCACCACGCGACAGCGGCGACATACCGCGGTGAACTAGTGGTCATCGGGGGTGCCAGCGAGACCATCGCGGACGCGTCGAACAAGGTCTTCGCCTTCCGCGATCGAAAGTGGACAGAACTTCCGACCCTGCAGCATGCCCGGGCTGCGGCGGCGGCAGCGGTCGTCGATGACAAGCTCGTGGTCGTCGGCGGGCAGAACGATAAGCAGCTCGTCGCACAGACCGAGGTATTCGACGGGCAGTCCTGGACGCAGGCCGCCGACCTGCCAACCCCGCGTGAACACCTGGCTGCGGTATCAGACGGCGTCTACGTGTACACGGTCGGCGGGCGGCTCCTGACCGCCGACGAGAACTCGGCGGCCTTTGAGCGGTTCGACCCGGAATCCGGAAAGTGGGAAAAGCTGGCGGACATGCCGACTCCGCGCGGGAGCTACGGCGCCGCGTTCATCGATGGCCGGATCGTCGCCGTTGGTGGCGAAGAATCCACGCGCGTGCTGGCCACGGTCGAGATGTACGACATCTCCAACCAAAAGTGGAGCACCCAAGCGCCTATCGGAACTCCGCGTCACGGCCAAGTCGTGGCTGCGGTCGACTCGACTGTGTATTGCATAGGCGGGGCCGACCGGCCTTCACATGAGGGGCCCATCGCTACCGTCGAGGCCCTCGACTTCACCTAAGGCCCGCTGTCGCGCAGCTGGGCGATTGTGACAGCTCCGCGCCGGAGCGCTTCATTGGCCAGCCGGACCCGGCGGTCCCCCTCGGTGGGGATGGAGAACTTGTCGTACAAGTTCTGCAGATGCTGTTTGACGGCTGCCTCGGTTACGAACAGCTCGCTCGCCATTCGCCGAACCGATGCGGGCTCGGGAAAAGGGTCGTCGGAGACCAAGGGGCGGCACAACACCACGAGCACGTCGAATTCGCGCCGAGTCAGACGCGGCGGGAGCTGGGCGGCGTCGGGAACAATTGTTGCTTCATCAGCCGGTTCGTCAGCTTCCCTTGCCACCAAGAAGACCAACCGTGACTTGCCGAGTCGCAGCTCGTCTCCAGAACGCAGAACCCGTTCCGTATCGATCTTTTCCCCGTTGATGTAGGTGCCATTGCGGCTCCCCATGTCGCGTATCGACCAGGCAGAACCGTGGTTTTCCATTACGGCGTGCAAGCGAGAGACGGTTGGGTCGTGCTCGAGCGACACCGTATTGGTTGAGGCCTTACCAAGGG
>JBKOYU010000421.1:0-3046 GCA_046725575.1 Actinomycetota bacterium
TCGACGGCCTCGAACAGCGCTTGCCCGGCCTGGCGGGCGTTCTCCTTGTCCACCAGGAACGACAGCCAACTGGGCAAGAACGAGTACTGCATGCTCACGATCGCGGAATTGCCGTTGTCCATGTACTCCAGCGCCGAGGCCTCGGCTTCGTTGATCCAGCCGGTGCCGGTCGTGGTGGCGACGGCGACGACCGCGCGGGTCAGCCCGCCCTCGCGCCGCAACTCCTCGGCGGCCAGCGCGGCCGTCGCCTTGATGCCGTCGGCGGAATGCAGTCCGGCGTAGGCGCGGATCGGCTCGATTGCCGGCTTGCCGTTGAACTTGGTGAGCTCGTCGACCGTCGGGCCCGCCGAGACGAAGACCCGGCCCTGGTGGCCGAGCGATTCCCAGCTGGCCAGCGACTCAGGCCCGCCGGAGCGCAGCCGCGATGTCGGCGCCGGGAATTCCGGGTCGGTCTCGTCGTTTACCGCAGAGAACGTCTTGTTGATGGTGCTCATCGCGAACCGGACCACCACGCCGTTCAGCAGCGCGATGGTCAACGCGAGCAAGAGAACAACCACTACCACCGCCGAAACCCGCGGTGGGGCAACGCGTTCGAGCTGGCGCACGAGATAGCGCACCAATTTGCCGATCAGCTGGCCGATCTCGACGAAGACGAAAAGCGTGACGACCGACAGGACCGCGGCCAACGGATGATCCCAGAATCCCAATCGGCGCACACCAAACAAGTCACGGACGTCGTCCTGCCAGACGTGAAACCAGATGATCATCAGGATCTGGCCGATGGTGCCGACGATCACCAGCGCGATCCACGCCCACCGCGGCGCGGGCGGGCTGGAGTCTTTGGACAGCATGTAGCGCCACAGCCACACCGCGAACACGCCGAGGCCGTAGCCGGTCGCGCCGGCCGCGCCGCTGACGATCCCCTGGAACAACGGACCCCGCGGCAGCAAGGACGGTGTCATCGAGAACCACAGGAACACCAGGCCGACAGCGGTTCCGGTGAACGTGTAGTGCCGTAGCCACCACGGCCGCTTGGCGGGCTTCTCGCGCGGCGGAGCTTCCTCGGGGGCCTGCGCAGTGGCCTCACCGGTGTCGGTCACGAACGCAGATTATCGGTGCGTGAAGTTCGGGGGGCGTTTCTCGGTGAACGCGTTCATGCCTTCGGTCTGGTCGTCGGTGGCGAACGCCGAGTGGAACAGCCTGCGCTCGTAGAGCAATCCCTCGGCCAGCGTGGTTTCGAAGGCGCGGTTGACGGCCTCCTTGGCCATCCGCGACGCCGACAATGACATGCCCGCGATGGTCTTCGCGACGGCGTTCGCCTCGTCGAGCAGTTTGTCGGCGGGCACCACGCGCGACACCAGCCCGGCACGTTCCGCCTCCTCGGCGTCCATGTTGCGGCCGGTCAGGATCAGGTCCATCGCCTTGGCCTTGCCGATCGCGCGGGTCAGCCGTTGCGAGCCGCCCATGCCGGGCAGTACGCCGAGCCTGATCTCGGGCTGGCCGAACTTCGCGGTGTCTGCGGCGATGAGCAGATCGCACATCATCGCCAGCTCACACCCGCCGCCGAGCGCGTAGCCCGCGACCGCGGCGATGGTCGGTGCGCGGGTGGCGGCGAACTTGGACCACTGGGTGAAGAAGTCGGCGGCGAACACGTCGGCGAACGACAGGCTCGCCATCTCCTTGATGTCCGCGCCCGCGGCGAAGGCCTTCTCGTTGCCGGTGATGACGATCGCCCCGATGCCCGGGTCGTTGTCGAATTCGGCTGCCGCCGTGGTGACTTCGTTCATCACCTGAGTGTTGAGCGCGTTGAGCGCCTTCGGCCGGTTCAGCGTAATGGTGCCGACGCGATCGTCGCGGGTGACGAGGATGGTCTCATAGCTCTGGGAAGTCACAGGAACTCCAATTCGCGATCGGCCGGCGCGAAGTAGGCCTCGACGTCGGCGGTGGTGACGGCCGCCAGCGACGCAGGCGACCATTTCGGGTTGCGGTCTTTGTCGATGACCTGGGCGCGGATGCCCTCCACCAGATCATGGGAGCGCAGCGCGCCGACAGACGTCCGATACTCCTGGCGCAGCACGTCTTCCAGTGTGTCGAGTTTGGCGGCGCGGCGGACGGCTTCCAGCGCCACAGACACCGAGATCGGGGAGCGGCTGGCGATCAGGTTGGCGGCGTCGTTAGCGGGACCCGCGTCGTGTCCGCGCAGTGCCGCGACAATGTCTGCGACGGTGTCGCCGGCATAGCATTCGTCGATCCAGTCCCGCTGTGCCAGTAGGTGACTCGGCGGAGGCTCAGCCTTGTGCGCGGCCAGCGCCGCGTCGATACCGTCGGCGACGATCGCATCTTTGAAGTCGTGCAGTTTGTCGTGGGGCACGAAGTGGTCGGCGAAGCCCAGCGTGATCGCGTCGGCACCGTCGAACTGGGCGCCCGTCAGCGCGGCGTGATGACCAAGCAATCCGGGCGCGCGCGACAAGATGAAGGTGCCACCGACGTCGGGGATGAAGCCGATGCCCACTTCGGGCATCGCCATCTTGGTGGTGTCGGTGATGACGCGGACGCTGCCGTGGGCACCGACCCCGACTCCGCCGCCCATCACGATGCCGTCCATCAGCGCGACATAGGGCTTGCTGAAGCGGCCGATCTGCGCGTTGAGCAGATACTCGTCGTACCAGAACTGTCGCGCCTCGGACCCGTCGGCATGCGCACTGTGATAGATCGCCACGATGTCGCCGCCCGCGCACAGCCCACGCTCGCCGGCGCCCGACACCACCACCGCGCGGATCCCGTCGTCGCGCTTCCAGTCGGTGAGCACCTTCGACATCGCGGTGACCATCGGGTGCGTCAGCGAATTGATGGCCTTCGGGCGGTTGAGGGTGAGCAGGCCGACGCCGTTCTCGACAGTTACTAGGACATCCTCGTTTTCCACCACGCTTATGCAATCTAGATCGTCGCCCGGAGAAGGGCCAATCTAGATCGTCGCCCGGAGAAGGGCAGCGCCGGGTAGGGTTTCCTGCGAACTAGCTGGGAGGGCTCTTCGGGAACCGATACC
>JBKOYU010000726.1:0-2467 GCA_046725575.1 Actinomycetota bacterium
CGTGTGGTCGGACCCGGACTCGGGCAGCCAGATCGAGTTCGACTCATTCGTTCACCTTGCCCAGACGGCGGAGCGCGGGCTGTTCGACTTCTTCTTCCTGGCCGAGGGGCTGCGGTTGCGTGAGCACCGCGGCCGCATCCACGACCTGGACGTCGTGGGCCGCCCCGACACCTTCACCGTGCTCGCCGCTCTCGCCGGTGTCACGGACAAGTTGGGACTGGCGGGCACCATCAACACCACGTTCAACGAACCATTCGAAGTGGCACGGCAATTCGCCACCCTCGACCACCTGTCCGACGGCCGCGCCGGCTGGAACATGGTCACCTCGTCGGACGCGTTCACCGGCGAGAACTTCCGCCGCGGCGGGTTCCTCGACCACTCCGATCGCTACAAGCGCGCAGAGGAATTCATCATCCTGGCGCGCAAGTTCTGGGACAGCTGGGCGCCCGACGCCGTCATCGCCGACCGCGACAGCGGAATCTACGTGGACCCCAGCAAAATTCGGCACATCGAGCACAACGGCGCGCAGTTCGACGTGCGCGGCTTCGCGACGCTGCCCCGCTCGCCGCAGGGACATCCCGTGCTGTTGCAGGCCGGCGACTCCGCGGACGGCCGCGCGTTCGGCGCCAAACATGCCGATGCGTTGTTCACACTGCACTCCGCGCTGGAAGCCGGGCAGAAGTACTACGCCGACGTCAAGGGCCGTGCGGTGTCCTACGGCCGAGATCCCGGCCAGCTCAAGGTGTTTCCCGCTGCGACGTTCGTGCTAGGGGACACCGCGGAGGAAGCCGCCGACAAGGCGCGCCACATCCGCTACCAGCAGGTCAGCCCGCAGACCGCGATCGCGATGCTCGAGCAGGTCTGGCAGCGTGATCTGTCGGCCTACGACCCAGACGGCCCGCTGCCGGACGTGGAACCGGCCGAGGACCCGACCGTCACGCAGGGCAGGGTCCGCCACGGCGACGCGAAGGCGCTGGCCGCCGCATGGCGGGAACGTGCGGAGGCGGAGAACCTGAGCATCCGCGAATTGGTCATCGCCGTCACCAGCCGTCAACAGTTCGTCGGCACACCGGCCCAGGTGGCCGATGAGATCGATCTGCACGTGCAGTCCGACGCCTGCGACGGCTTCATCCTGGTGCCCCACCTGACCCCGCACGGGCTCGACGACTTCGTGGACCGGGTGGTCCCGCTGCTGCAGGAGCGCGGCAGTTTCCGTACCGAGTACACCGGCCACACCCTGCGCGATCACCTCGGCCTATAGGCTGGCCCGAGGTGTCAGCGACACCGGGGGTGGGAAGTGTTGATTTCTCAGACGACGGTGGGGTGGCTGCTCCTTGGCGCCGCCGCCCTGACGTTCGTCGTGGGATTCGCGTCACGGACGTTCATCGGTCGCAGGCGCAACACCAAAGCGGTGCGACGCGTCGTGCGCACATTCCGCAAGACCGGGGTCGCGCGGGTGTTGTTCGGACGATTCGAGCGCGACGTGCTCGACGACGACGAACTGGACAGCATGATCCTGATGCCCACGGTCGTCGTCGGGTGCGGGCTGTGTCTTACCGCGATCTTCCTGCTCGGCTACGAAACGCTGGCTTAGCTTAGTCCTCTACATTGACTCGGCCATCGCGATGTGTCGTTCGAAACCAAGCGATTCCGCCATCGTGCGATAGCGATTCACTAAATCGTGGTAGGCACGGTCGTTGCCGAGGGCTCGCGACAGCAGTGCACGCAGCCGCAGTAGCCAGATGTCGCACAGCGCCGATCCCTCGTAATCCGGTATGGTCACCAAGCGTTCGATCGCGCTCTGAGCTTCTGCGATGTCGCCCTCGCCGCCGCGTTCCAGCAGTGTCTCCACCAGGATGGCGGTGGCCATGACACAGGTTCCCAGCTGCCCGGTCTGGAACAGCTCTTCCACGGCTGATCGCATCACCGGGATCGCAGCGTCGCGCTCGCCGTGCCGAGCCCGTTCTCGGGCGATGGCTAGGTCGGCGGACGGTACCAGATACAGACGAGTCCGTTTGCGCAGCCACATGTCGCGGACCTGCGTCAGCAGGTCCAGTCCCCGCTGACGGTCTGCCAGGGCGGGCCGATACGTCAGCATGGCGCCCAGGAACAATTTGACACCGCCCAGGGCGGTATCGCCGCTTGATCTCTCGGCGATCTGCAGCGTCTCCTCGATCTCGCGAATCGGGAAGCCGTCGGCCCGCAGTACACCGTTTTCGATCGCGAGAGCGTTCATGCTTGCGACAAGTAATGCGTGGGTTACCGGATCGCTGCTTCGGGCCATCGCCAATGCGTCGTCAAGGTCCTCGCGCCACCCCGGAAGGCCCAGCCAATATCGCGCGAAGCCGCGAAATCCCAGCGCCGCCGCCAGCGGCGACCCCATAGCGAAGTTGGCGCCCTTGGTGGGGTCGACTTCGGCCAGGTCGATGACGGTGTGCGACCACCGAAGGACGTCGGCGATCTCACC
>JBKOYU010001119.1:0-6682 GCA_046725575.1 Actinomycetota bacterium
CCGCCGTCGGTTTTGGCTCGCTGGACGCTGGCGCCCTCGGGGTTCGACGTGGCGGCCAGCACGAAGACGCCGCGGCCATGCGCCTTGGCGGTGTCGAGAAGGGGTCGCAGGGAACCGAATCCGAGGTACGGCGAGGCGGTCACCGCATCCGCGGCCAGCGGCGAGTCACCGGCCCACGCCTCGGCGTAGGCCGCCATCGTCGAGCCGATGTCGCCGCGTTTCGCATCGGCCAACACCAGCACGCCCGACTCCTGCAGCGCGCGAATTGTGCGCTCCAGCACCGCGAATCCCTCGGCGCCGAACGCCTCGAAGAACGCAACCTGCGGCTTTACCACGGCGAAGTCGGCGAACGCGGCGACGCACACATCGCAGAACTTGGCGAGCCCGTCGCTGTCCGTCGACAGGCCCCACGCGCGCAGGAGCTCTTTGTGCGGGTCGATGCCGGGGCACAGCGGCCCGCGCCGGGACACGGCCTCGGCCAGCCGTCGACCGAACTCGCCCATGCCTATGGCCCCAGCGCGCTGTGCAGTTCTTGCAGCGACATCACGCCGATGTCACCCCGGATGCCGGCCTCGATGCCTTGCACGGCGGCCGAGGCCCCCTGCACCGTCGTCACGCATGGGATGTTCATCGATACTGCGGCCGAACGGATTTCGTAGCCGTCAATGCGCGGGCCGGAGTTGCCGTACGGGGTGTTGATCACCATGTCGACCTCGCCAGCTCGGATCGCGTCGACGGCCGACAACGGCGGCCGGTCGGGACTGGGCTCCTCGAAGTGCTTGCGCACTTCATCGCAGGGGATGCCGTTGCGTCGCAACATCTCCGCGGTTCCTGCCGTGGCAAGCACCCGGAATCCCAGGTCGGCCAGCCGTTTCACCGGGAACACGAGCGAGCGCTTGTCGCGGTTGGCCACCGAGACGAACACCGTGCCCTCGGCGGGTAGCGACCCGTACGCGGCGGTCTGGCTCTTTGCGAACGCGCTGCCGAAGTCGCGGTCGATGCCCATCACCTCACCAGTCGACTTCATCTCCGGGCCGAGCAGCGAGTCGATCTGTGCGCCGTCGGCCTTGCGGAACCGGTTGAAGGGCAGCACGGCTTCCTTGACGGCGACCGGCGCGTTGCGGGCGGTGGTGGCACCGTCCCCGGTGCGCACCAGCATGCCTTCGTCGCGCAGCTGGGCGATGGTGGCGCCCAGCATGATTCGCGCACAGGCCTTCGCCAAGGGCACAGCAGTCGCCTTCGACACGAACGGCACCGTGCGGCTGGCGCGCGGGTTGGCCTCCAGCACGTAGAGCACGTCGTCCTTGAGCGCGTACTGCACGTTGAGCAGGCCGACCACCCCGATGCCGTGGGCGATCGCCTCGGTGGCGCGCCGCACGGACTCGATGTCGCTGCGGCCCAACGTGACCGGAGGCAGCGCGCACGCAGAGTCGCCGGAGTGGATGCCGGCTTCCTCAATGTGCTCCATGATTCCGCCGATGTAGACCTCGCCACCGTCGCAGAGAGCGTCGACATCGATCTCGATCGCGTCCTCGAGGAACCGGTCCACCAGCACGGGATGCTCGGGCGAGAGCTGCGTGGCACGGGTGATGTAGCCCTCCAGCGTGGTGTCGTCGTAGACGATCTCCATGCCGCGCCCGCCCAGCACATAGGACGGCCGCACCAGCACCGGGTAGCCGATGTCGGCGGCGATCCGGCGGGCCTGCTCGAAGCTGGTGGCCATGCCGAACTTGGGCGCAGGCAGGCCTGCGGCCCGCAGCACTTCGCCGAACAGTCCGCGATCTTCGGCCAGGTCGATGGCCTCGGGCTTGGTCCCGACGATCGGCACGCCTGCCTGCTCGAGACCTTCCGCCAGACCCAGCGGTGTCTGCCCGCCGAGCTGCACGATGACACCGACCACCCCGGGACCACGCGCACCGGATTGTTGTTCCGCGTAATAGATTTCGAGCACGTCTTCGAACGTCAATGGTTCGAAGTACAGGCGGTCGGCGGTGTCGTAGTCGGTGGACACTGTCTCGGGGTTGCAGTTGATCATCACGGTCTCGAACCCGGCCGCACTCAGCGTGGTGGCGGCGTGCACGCAGCTATAGTCGAATTCGATGCCCTGCCCGATCCGGTTGGGCCCAGAGCCGAGGATGAGCACCTTCGGCTTCTCGGCCTGCGGGGCAACCTCGGTCTCGGCGGCGGGGTCGAGTTCGTAGCTGCTGTAGTGGTAAGGCGTCTTGGCCTCGAACTCGGCGGCGCAGGTGTCGACGGTCTTGAAGACGGGATGGATGCCGAGCCGTCCACGCAGCGCCCGCACACCGACTTCACCGGCCAATTCCGGTCGCAGCGCCGCGATCTGGCGGTCCGACAGACCGTAGTGCTTGCTTCGCCGCAACAGCGCCTCATCCAGAACGGGCGCGTCCAGCAGCTCCGAGCGCAGTGCGACGAGCCCGGCGATCTGTTCGACGAACCACGGGTCGATGCCGGACGCGTCCGATACCTGCTCGACGGTGGCGCCCAACCGGAGCGCCAGCTCGATGTCGTAGAGCCGTCCGTCGGTGGGGGTCTTGAGGCCCTCCAGCAGGTCGTCGAGAGACACATCAGGATCGGGGGCGGTCCAGAAGCCCGCGCGGCCGGTCTCCAGGGAACGCATCACCTTGCCCAGCGCCTCGATAAAGTTGCGGCCCAAGGACATCGCCTCGCCAACGGACTTCATCGTGGTGGTCAGGGTGGCGTCGGCGCCGGGGAACTTCTCGAACGCGAACCGGGGCGCCTTGACCACGACATAGTCCAGCGTCGGCTCGAAGCAGGCCGGGGTTTCCTTGGTGATGTCGTTGAGGATCTCGTCGAGCGTGTAGCCGATGGCTAGCTTGGCGGCGATCTTGGCGATCGGGAAGCCGGTGGCCTTGGACGCCAGGGCGCTGGACCGCGACACCCGCGGGTTCATCTCGATGACGATGAGGCGGCCGTCTTGTGGGTTGACCGCGAACTGGATGTTGCAGCCGCCGGTGTCGACGCCGACCTCGCGCAGAATGGCGATGCCGAGGTCCCGCATCTTCTGGTATTCGCGGTCGGTCAGTGTCATCGCGGGGGCCACCGTCACCGAGTCGCCGGTATGCACACCCATCGGGTCGACGTTCTCGATCGAACACACCACGACCACGTTGTCGTGGCCGTCGCGCATCAGCTCGAGCTCGAATTCCTTCCAGCCGAAGATGGATTCCTCGATCAGCACGTTGGCGCTGGGAGAGGCGGCCAGCCCGTCGCCGGACATCCGCTCGACGTCCTCGGCGGAATACGCCATGCCCGAGCCGAGGCCACCCATGGTGAAGGACGGGCGGACGACGACCGGCAGCCCAAGCTCCTCGACCGTCTCACGGACCTCGTCCATGGTGAAACACACGCGGGAGCGCGCGGATTCGCCGCCGACCTTGGCGACGATGTCCTTGAACCGCTGCCTGTCTTCGCCGCGCTGAATGGCCTCGAAGTCCGCGCCGATCAGCTCTACCCCGTACTTCTCCAAGACGCCGTTCTCATACAAAGCGACGGCGGTGTTCAGCGCGGTTTGCCCGCCGAGCGTGGCGAGCAACGCGTCAATCTTGTTGCCGCGCTCGGCTTGTTGGGCGATGACACGCTCGATGAACGCCGGAGTGATCGGCTCGACGTAGGTGTGATCGGCGAACTCCGGGTCGGTCATGATGGTCGCGGGATTGGAATTGACCAGGCTCACCTGCAGGCCCTCGGCGCGCAGCACGCGGCAGGCCTGGGTGCCGGAATAGTCGAACTCGCAGGCCTGCCCGATGACAATCGGCCCGGAACCGATCACCAGCACGTGATTGAGGTCGGTGCGCCGCGGCATCTAGTGATTCCTTTCCCCGCGAGCGACCGTGTCTGTACACGACACGCCGTGAAATTCCGTACAACAGCGGTCGCTCGCCGCCGACGACATCACTCTTGCCCTGCCATCAGGTCGACGAACTGGTCGAACAGGTACTCAGCGTCGTGTGGGCCCGCCGCAGCCTCCGGGTGGTATTGAACCGAAAAGGCGCGTTCGTCAACGAGTTTGATGCCCTCGACGACACCGTCGTTGGCGCAGGTGTGGCTGACCTCGGCGGTGCCGAACGGGGTGTCGAACCGCTCCCCCGCTTCGCCTTCGAGCGCGAAACCGTGGTTCTGCGCGGTCACCGCTACCCGGCCGGTGGCGTGGTCGATGACCGGCACATTGATGCCGCGATGCCCGAACACCATCTTGTAGGTCGAGCGGCCCAGCGCCCTACCGAGGATCTGGTTTCCGAAGCAGATGCCGAACAGCGGGATCCCGGCACCGAGCACCTCTCGGGTGACGCCGACGATGTGGTCGGCGGTCGCCGGGTCGCCCGGGCCGTTGGACAAAAACACCCCGTCGGGATTGAGCTCGGCGATCTGCTCGAACGTCACCGTCGATGGCAGCACGTGGCTTCGGATGCCACGCCTGGCGAAGTTGCGCGGCGTGTTGGTCTTGATGCCGAGGTCGATTGCGGCGACGGTGAACCGTTGCGGCCCATCGGGTTCCACGACGTACGTGGCCTCGGTGCTGACCTCGCCGGCGAGGTTGGCGCCGAGCATCGAGGGCTGGCCGCGGACCCGCGTCAACAGCTCGTCGGGGTCGGCCAGCGCGTCACCGGAGAACACGCCGGCCTTCATCGAGCCGAGGCTGCGCAGGTGCCGCACCACGGCGCGGGTGTCGATGCCCGCGATACCCACGATGCCCTGGCGGACCAGTTCATCGTCGAGCGTGCCGGTGGCGCGCCAGTTCGAGGCGCGCGGCGACGGGTCGCGCACCGCGTAGCCGGCCACCCAGATCTTGTCGCCGCGGCTTTCGGCGTCCTCGTGGTTCCATCCGGTGTTGCCGATCTGCGGTGCCGTGGCCACCACGATCTGCCCGTGGTAGCTCGGGTCGGTGAGCGTTTCCTGATAGCCGGACATGCCGGTGGAGAACACGGCCTCACCGAGCGTCTGCCCGACGGCTCCGAATGGGGTGCCGGTGAAGATGCGCCCGTCCTCGAGCACCAACACCGCTTTACTCATGCCTCGACTCGTGCTCGCTCCGGTCCTCGCTCGTCCCTCGCTGCGATCCTCACTCGCAGTCGTCTTCGGGTACGTCACGCCGCCTCCAGCCATCGTGCGTACTCGCGGCGATCGTCGGCGCGAAACCCGGTGTCGATTTCGGTTCCCGACGGCAACCGCCACCGGATTGCCAGGATGCCTTCGTGAGTCATCGCCTTGCCCGCGATGCCCCTCTCCGTGCGGATCGCTTCGATCGCGTCGTCGGGTATCCAGATCGGGCCGGCACCGGTGCGCTGCAACATGATTCCTTCGGGATAGCGAGTCAGCACGGCCTTGGTGCGGTAGCCGAGGTCGCCGACCGCGATGCGGTCCAGCCAGCTGGGCGCCAGCGTGCTGCCGACATAGAGGCCCTTGGTCGCGGGGACCAGCGCCGGGCCCACGGTATCCGGCAGTGACGGCAACGTGCCAATCACTTGCGCCTGTCGCTGCGCGCGGTGCAGCCAGCCGCGCATCATCTGCCGGATCAGGAACGCGATCAGCACCGCGAGCACCGCAGCCATGATCAGCGATGTGACGAGCGTTCCGGTGTTCATGCGCGATCCGCCTGCGCTACTCGCTCGCCGTTCACGCCGGGCTCTTCCCGTCCCGTGCGGTCACCTTGCCCCGCAGCAGCGTCAGGGTGACGGCCGCAGGCAACTCCATGGATTCGAAGGGCGTGTTGTCCGACCGGCTGGCCAGTGCGGCGCCCTCGACTGTCCACGTGGCGTCGGGGTCGACGACGGTCAGGTTGGCCGGTTCGCCGATTTCGAGGGGTCGACCCTGGTCGGGCAGTCCGACTATGCGCGCGGGGTTTTCGCTCATCACCCGGGCGACGTCGCGCCACGTCAGCACGCCGGACCGCACCATCGTCTCGACCACCACCGACAGCGCAGTCTGCAGGCCGAGCATGCCAGGCCGGGCCTGGGCGAACTCGCAGAACTTCTCGTGTTCAGCATGCGGGGCATGGTCGGTGGCCACACAGTCGATGACCCCGTCCGCGAGCGCCTGGCGCAAGGCCTCGGCGTCGGAGGCCTCACGCAGCGGCGGGTTGACGCGGTTGCGGCCGTCGTACGTAGCAAGTCGGCTGTCGTCTAGCAGCAGGTGATGCGGCGTTACCTCGGCCGTGATCGAAATACCTTGTGCCTTGGCCCATCTGATGATTTCGACGGTGCCGGCGGTGGATGCGTGACAGATGTGCACCCGAGCCCCGGCGTCGCGCGCCAGCAGCGCGTCACGGGCGACAATGGATTCCTCGGCGGCGCGCGGCCAGCCGGCCAGCCCGAGCCGGGCGGCGTTGGGTCCTTCGTGCGCGACGGCGCCGGCCGTGAGCCGCGGCTCTTCGGCGTGCTGGGCGATCAGGACGTCGAGGCCGGTGGCGTACTCCAGAGCCCGGCGCATGATCAGTGGGTCGTGCACGCAGATGCCGTCGTCGGAGAACATCCGCACCTGCCCGGCGCCGGCGGCCATCATGCCCATCTCGGTGAGCTGGGTGCCTGCTAGGCCCATGGTGACCGCGCCGACGGGATGCACGTCGACAAGCCCGACCTGTTGGCCCCGGTGCCAGACGTGGTCGGTGACGACGGGGCTGTCGGCGACCGGGTTGGTGTTGGCC
>JBKOYU010000240.1:0-2654 GCA_046725575.1 Actinomycetota bacterium
ACCAGGCTTCTCACCCACCAGGTGGGATAAGGCCCCCCGCAGACCACGGGATCAATAGACCAGACCTACACGCGTAGTAATACGCTCAGGGAACTGGCACTAACCGGCCGAAAACTTACCCACAAAACCCGCAACCACACACACCCACGAATGTCACAAGCATTCACACCCCACCACCAAAAACACACCACCCCCACCACACGTGGGGCACTGAATAAGTGAATAAAGTTACGGCGGTCCATAGCGGCAGGGAAACGCCCGGACCCATCCCGAACCCGGAAGCTAAGCCTGCCAGCGCCGATGATAATACCCAACCCGGGTGGAAAAGTAGGACACCGCCGAACACAATTTAAGTCCTCTGCCCTCCAATTTCGATTGGAGGGCAGAGGCATTTTTGTTGCATTGTTCAATCGAAGAGCGCGGGCGCGGTGCGGCTTTTCTCCAATTCGAGCAATGCCCTTTTTCGGTCGAGCCCGCCGCCGCATCCGGTGAGGCTGCCATTTGATCCGATCACCCGGTGACACGGCACGATAATGCCGATCGGGTTGTGGCCATTCGCCAATCCGACGGCGCGGAACGCCCCGGGGGAGCCGATCTGCCGGGCGATCTCGCCGTACGACCGCGTCTCGCCGTACGGAATTGTCAGCAGCGCTTCCCAGACCCGCCGCTGGAACGCAGTGCCGACCAGATCGAGATCAAGATCGAACTCCGCCCGGTCGCCGGCGAAGTACGCCTCGAGTTGTTCGACGGCGTCGGGGAACCCCTCGTCGTCGGGTTCCCAGCCGTCATGGCTCGGCTCGTAGGTCTGGTCGACCATCCGTAGATGCATCAGTCGGCCGCCCCTGCCCGCCAGCGTCAACTTCCCGACCGGACTGTCCATCGAGCGAAACAGCAGTTCTTTCATCACTTCTCCTTCGGCGGCCAGTCGTTGACCGCATGATCAAGGGCCGTCCATAAGTGCTGGGTGGCATACGATCGCCACGGCCGCCACCGTGCACTGCGCTCGGTCAGCGGACGAGGATCGGCCGGCAGGCCCAGCTGCGTAGCCGCCAACCGAACACCGAGATCGCTGACCGGGAACGCGTCGGGGTCGCCGAGGCCACGCATCGCGATCACTTCGGCGGTCCACGGGCCGATGCCCGGCAGCGCCAGCAGTTGCTCGCGTGCGCGGTTCCAGTCGCAGCCGGCGTCCAGCACCAAAACGCCGTTCGCCAACGCACCGATGAGTGTGGTCAGCGACCGTTGCCTCGACTTCGGGAATGCCAGATGCATCGGATCGATCTCGACGAGGTGGTGGACCGCCGGAAACACATGGGTCAGACCGCCGTTGAAATCGGCTACCGGCTGGCCGTAGGCGGTCACGATGCGGTGGGTGTGGGTACGTGCGGCCTTCAACGACACCTGCTGGCCGAGCACCACTCGCACGGCAAGCTCATGTTCGTCGACCGTTCGCGGAATCCGTTGGCCCGGCGCCTTGGCCACCAGGGCGGTGAGGTCCGGGTCGGCGCTGAGTGTGTCGACGACGGCCTCGGGATCCGCGTCGAGGTCGAGCAGGCGCCGGCTCCGCGCGATCGCGGTGGATAGGTCACGGAAGTCGTCCAGCACGAGTTGGCATTGCACGTGGTCGGGTTGCGGTGTGAGACTTACGATTCCGTTGCCGTTGGGCAGCCGCAGCGTGCGTCGGTACGCGCCGTCACGCACTTCCTCGACGCCGGGCACCGCGCTCGCCGCGAGATGGCCGAACAGCCCCTCGTACGCGAACGGCGTCCGCACCGGCAGCCGCAGCGACAACGCGCCCGTGCCGACGTCGCCACGCCCGAATCGTGTCCGGGCACGTTGGCGCAGGGCGGTCGGGGTGAGGTCGCACACCGTCCGGACGGTGTCGTTGAACTGGCGAATGCTTGAGAAGCCCGCGGCGAACGCGACGTCGCCGAACGGCAGCTGCGTGGTTTCGATCAGCACGCGGGCGGTCTGGCTGCGCTGCGCCCTGGCCAGCGCCAGTGGATTGGCGCCGACCTCGGCCTGCAGCAGTCGCTCGAGCTGGCGTGTGGTGTAGCCGACGCGCGCCGCCAGCCCGGTGACACCCTCTCGGTCAACTGTGCCGTCGGCGATGAGCCGCATCGCCCTGGCGACCACGTCGCCGCGCACATTCCACTCCGGCGAACCGGGCGAGGCATCGGGACGGCAGCGTTTGCAGGCCCGGAAGCCGGCTCGTTGTGCGGCCGCCGCGGTCGGATAGAACCGCATGTTGCGGGCGAACGGCGGGCGAACCGGGCAGCTGGGCCTGCAGTAGATCTTGGTGGTCAGCACGGCGGTGACGAACCAGCCGTCGAACCGGGCGTCCTTGGACTGGACGGCCCGGTAGCAGCGGTCAAAGTCTTCGTGCATGCATCGACAATTACACGAGCCCACCGACATCACTGGCGGAAAAACGACATCGTCGTCCTGTGGGGGTACGCAGCCATTAGGCACTCAAACCAAGTGTCACATTCTCATCTGCCGTGTCACCTCGATGGCACATATGACACGGAAATGAGACATCGCGAGTGTGCGCACTCGAAGAGACACGCACTTGCGCTATCGCTGTAGCGACCTGCCGGGTGCGCTTCACGAGCTGTCTCGCACAGGCGCGGTCGGCTCGGCCGCAGAGAGTG
>JBKOYU010000243.1:0-5791 GCA_046725575.1 Actinomycetota bacterium
CAGCACACCGTGAACACCGGGCTGCGGAACAGCCGGGTCGGCAGGATCGGTTCTGCCGCACGGCTTTCCACCCACACGAAAACCGCCAACGCCGCGGCTGAGGCGATGAACAGCCCGATGATCACCGGCGAGTTCCACGCATACTCCGTGCCACCCCAACTGGTGGCCAGCGTGAGTCCCGATGCGCCGACGCCGACCACCACGATGCCGGCGTAGTCGATGACCGGGCGGCTGGTCCGGCCGAGCGCCGGGATCGTCGCGATCGCCACGAAGAAGACCACCACGGCCACCGGCACGTTGATCCAGAACGCCCAACGCCAGCTGAGGTGGTCGGTGAAGAAACCGCCGAGCAGCGGCCCGACCACGGTCGTCACGCCGAACACGGCACCGAGCGCCCCTTGATAGCGGCCCCGGTCGCGCAGCGGGATGACCTCACCGATCAGCGCCGTGGCGGTCACCATGATGGCGCCGCCGCCGATGCCCTGCAGTGCCCGCGACGCCACCAGCATGGTCATCGACCCGGCCATCCCGCACAGCACCGAGCCGGCCAGGAAGAACAGCACCGAGGCGGCGAAGACGAGCTTGCGGCCGAACAGGTCGCCGAGCTTGCCCACGATCGCGGTGACGATCGTCGAGGCCAGCAGATAGCTCGTGACCACCCAGGACTGGTTGCCGGCACCGCCGAGGTCGGCGACCACCGTGGGCAGCGCGGTGGCCACGATGGTCTGGTCCAGCGCGGCCAAGAGCATGCCCAGCAGCACCGCAACAAAGATGAAGTTGCGGCGCTGCGGACTGATCAGGGCACTGCCGGATTCGGGATCCGCGGCAGTTGCGGTCGCTGCCGTGCTCGTCATACCTGCCTCTCGTCGGCGACAGAAACTTCCATAGCCATATCGTTAGACAGGCTAGAAAAGTTACGCCGACGTATAGGGTTGCCGATCCGGCGCGGGTAGAAACGGTGAGGTTCGCCCTATAGCGACGTCGGGGGCCGCGACACGCACTGCGCGAGGTAGAGCTGCTCGCCGAGCTTGTCCATCAGCTGCAGCTGGGTCTCGAGGTAGTCGATGTGATCCTCTTCGTCGGCGAGTATCTTCTCGAACAGGTTCGCGGTGGTGGCGTCTTCCTTCTCGCGGCACATGACGATCCCCGGCTTCAGCCGCGCCATCACCTCGTATTCGATGGCAACGTCGGCTTCAAACTGTTCGCGCAGAGTCTGGCCGACCCGCAGCGAAAAAAGACGCTGGTAATTCGGCAGCCCGTCCAAAATGAGGATGCGGTCGGTGATTTCCTCCGCATGCTGCATTTCCTCGAACGATTCTTTGCGCGTATGCTCGGCGACCTCGGTCAACCCCCAATTCGCCTGCATCTTGGAATGCAGGAAATACTGGTTGATCGCCGTGAGTTCGCTTGTCAACTGCTCATTGAGCAATTTCAGAACGTCGGGGTCGCCTTGCATGGTCGCTCCTAAGCACCTTGAGGGCTGGTCAAGTACCGCTTCTTCCGTGCTCGTCACAATCTAGTGCAGGAGCCAAACAGCGTCGCGCCTTTGGGGTTGCGCTACGCGTGTTTTCGGCACTTCAGGCAACGATCGACGGGCGGGGCGCCCAGATCAGCCACCCAGCCTGGACTGGCTACGCTAAGTAAGGTTAGACTGCGCTAACCGTTACCGACCGCGTCAAGCAAGCAGGAAAAGCCATGGGTGAGTTCGACTTACACTCGCTCATCCTTGCCTGCGATTTTCGCGTCGACGATGTCGACCGGATGTGGGAATGGCTCAAGAAGCACCGCGACCCACTGGCCTCGATCGGTGCCCATCACGTGGTGCTGTACACGTCCATTTGGGAGCCCGGGCGGGTATTGGTGACAATCGGTATTCGCCAGGCCGGGTCAATTCGTGACGTATTGCGGTCGCCCGCAATATTCGAATGGTTCGACATTTCCGGCGCCGACGATATCCCGCCGATATTCGGCGGTGAGGTCGTCGAGAAGATCGACCTCTACGGGCCGTCGCCGGAAGACCACGTCGGCCGGGTAATCGTCGGCGTGATGGCGTCGGTCGACGACGTGCCGTCCCTGATGGACAAGGTGCACGACGGGATCGAGCGATTCAAGCGCGGTGGCGTTCGGAAGCTCTGGGTGTATCAGGCACTCGACGACGGACGGGAAGTGATGATCCTGCAGGAGATCGAGGACGAACTGTCCGCCCGTCAGTGGATCGATCACCCGGACGCCGCCGCGGAGTGGATGTCCAAGGCCGGCTTTGGCGCCTACCCCAAGCAATTCGTCGGCAGGTTCGCGCATCTCATGAGCATCGGCGAGCGGGTCTGACCACCATGTTCGTCTGCCTGTGCAACGGAGTCACCAGCCACGTCGTCAACGAGGTGGTGGCGAACGGCGCGAAGACCTCGAAGCAGATCGCCGAGGCCTGCGGCGCAGGAGGCGACTGCGGACGGTGCCGCCGCACACTGCGCGCGATGATCGAAGCCCATTACGCGGTCAAAGGATGCGCGTCGGAAACCGTCAGCCACTAATCCAGCAGCTGACGGATCCGTTCGACACAGAACCCGACCAGGTCGAAATGGCCGGTGAGTAGTCCCTCCTTGCGCAGCCTGATGTCCAGCCGCGAGACCGGGATGCCGATCTCTACCGCCGCGAGCACTTCGTTGTAACGCAGGTTTCGCACAGCGCGGCCCGACAGTTGCTCGTAGCGGTCGATGGTTTCCTCCCGGCTCGGCGTTCCATCCAACCGGGGCACGCCCTCGTACTCCGAGCAGGCCCAGTCGACGAAGAGCAGCCACGCCAGATCGGCCTCGTGATCACCGATGTAGGCGACCTCCCAGTCCAGCACCGCGCTGACTTCAAACTGCGGCCCGTACAGGATGTTTGACAGTCGGCTGTCGCCCCAGCACAGCACGAGGTGCTCCGGCTCATAGATGTTGTCGCGCAACCATTGCCCGGCGTCGACAAGCTCTTGACGCCGGCTGTCCGGCGGCCCCGACGTCAGCAACTCGTTGCAGTACTCGACGACCTGTTCCAACGGGTGCGTACCCCGCTGCGGCATCAGCAGCTTGTCCAGGCGCAGGCTGCGCCAGTCCAGCGCGTGCACATCGGCGATGGCTTGCACGCAACCCCACCACATGGTGGCGCGCTGCCCGGGGGTGGCGTCGAAATACAGGCCTTGCGAGTGATACGACGGATAGTCGCTCGCTGTGCCGATCGTCGGCAGCTGCTCCATCACGTAGTAGGGGGTGCCGAGGTCCTTGTCGTCGCGGTCCAGCCAGCACACGGTTGGCACGGCGATCGGGGTGTCCCGCAGCCGGTTCATCACCATCACCTGACGCGTCAGGTCGTAGTCCGGGTACAGGCTGACGGCGGGCGGCCGCCGAAAGACCAATTGTTTCAACGTCTTTGGGCCATCGTCCCCGTCCAGCTGTAGGTCGAACAGGAACGTCTCGGTGGACAGGCCGCGTTCGGCGGAGCGCCAGTTGACGATGCGCGCATCGGCGGCTCCCGGAATGTTCTGGCGCGCGATCGGTTCGAGCAGCGCAGCGATCTCGTCCGCGGCGGGACGGCTGGGTGTGGCTGGCGCAGAGGATGAGCTCATCGTTCGGTTAGTTCGTGCGTTTTTGGGCGAACTCGGCAAGCGCATCGGCGTTGGCCGCCGCACCGAGCAGCTCGGCGAAGTGCGCGATCTCTCTGGCGGTCGCCGCGGCGATTTCCGCACGGGCAGGTTCGACGATCGTCTGCTTGACCGCCATCAGGCTCGAAATTGGCCGGGAGGCAAGGATTTCGGCGTGCCGACGGGCTTCGGGCAGCAGGTCGTCCGGTTCACACACCTTCCACGCCAGCCCCATCCGCTGCGCCTCGGCCGCGTCGACCCACTCCGACGACATCAACAGCCACGCCGCATTCTGCCTACCCATCAACTGTGGCAACAGGTACGACGACGCCGCCTCGGGGGCGACGCCGAGGCTGGTGAACGGCGTCTTCAGCCGTGCCGCGGACGACATGAACACCAGGTCCGCATACCCCATAATGGTTGCGCCTATGCCTACCCCGACACCGTTGACCGCGCAGATCAGCGGCTTGGGCAGCTCCGTCAGCGCGTCGATCATCGTGGAGAAGTGACTGCCCTGCTCATTGAACGTGGGATCGGTGATGCGCCTCTGCATCTCGTTGAGGTCGTTGCCCGCGGAAAAGGCCCGCCCCGCTCCGGTCAGCAGCACCACCGTCACGTCGGGGTCGGTCGCCGCATCACGCAGCGCGACGGCGGTCGCGTGGTATAGCTCCTCGTTGAACGCGTTGAGGACGTCGGGCCGGTTCAGGGTGAGCGTGCGCACCCGGTTGTCATCGGCGATCTGCAGAACCTTGTTTTGCTCCTCGCGTGCGCGTGTCACGCCAGCAGCGTAAGCGTTAACCGTTGCTGTACACCCTGGCGGGTGCGACAAGCACCACGGTGCGGCGCTGTTCGGCCATCACCCGGTCGTATTCGTCCCAGTCGTCGTGGGTTCCGCCCGCGGCGGTGAACACCTCGCGCAGAAGCAGCCGGAGCTGCTCGGCGTCGGCGAGCCAGGGCTGCGGGTCGTCAGGGCCGGCGAGCTCCGCGCTGCCCTCCACCGTCGCCCACATCCAGCCCTTGCGGAAGGTCACCGCCAGCTGGGGACGCGCCCGCAGGTTCGCCAGCTTCACTTTGCCGTAGGTGACGAACGCGAGGGTTTGCGCTCCGGTCGCGGGATGCGGCATCTTCCCCGCGTTGACGAGCGAGGCCTGGATGGTGCCGTCGGCGCGCAGCGTCGACACCACCGCGAGCCCGCTCTCCTCGGAGGCCAACGCAACCGCATCGTCAAGCGTGGTCATCGAGTCCCTCCCGCGAACGGTGTCCGGAACACGTAGCGACTCGTCGGCACCGTGTCGACATCGCGATTCGCGCCGAAGGCGGCGGTGCTGACCACCATGCGCTCCATCCGGTCACGCAGATCGTCGTCGTCGGCGGCACCGAAGAACGCGTGCAGATCCGATGTCGCCTCGATCGGAAAGAGTTCCTCGACGATCGCGTCGATGGCCGGCGCCCCTGGGGTCAGTGGGCGCACTACTGCATTCTGTGTGTACCCGAAGGTCGACTGGGTCTCGATGGCGACCGGTGTGTGGTCGATGTGCCAGCGCTGCCGCCATGTCGCCTCGTCGAGATCGCCGGGCCGGCGAAGCAGCGCGACGTTCGCCAACCCCGGGGTGCGCTCGCCCGGGGCGGTGTTCGGCGGCGGCAGTGGCACCGACTCGGTCACCAAGTACGCCGCCACGTCGTCGCACTCCTTTTCCAACCGGGCTGTTGCCGAGCGCACCTGATCGCCGTAGGACTGCTGCGTCCATAACGTCACGAACCCGACCACGGGTGGATCCAGCGTCGTCAGAGTCATCGGTGAGTCACGCACCGCGTCGTCGCGCACATTGACCACGAGTCCGGGCACACCGATGTCGAGAATCTCCGCGGCGACTTCGTCGCGCAGTCGGCTGCACCAGGTTTCGTCCGCATGGGCGCCCCGCAGCGTGAAGATGACTTTTTCCACGATTCGAATCTAGGCTTCGAGCCGTTCGCGGATGCTCTCGAGGCGTTGCTTCAGTTCTATCTCGTCGATGATGCCGCGCGCCACCAGGGAATGCGCCAGCGAAACGAGCTGGTTCTCCGGGTAGGGCAAGTTCGAGTAGACCGTTGCCGACAGGACGTCTTCCTCGTCACGCCGCTCTTTGAAGCTCGGGATGATGCAGGCGGCGCGGTCGAGGGCATCGCACAAAC
>JBKOYU010000162.1:0-2367 GCA_046725575.1 Actinomycetota bacterium
ATTCGGTGATTGCCGACCGCACCATCCGATACCGGATCGGGGCGCCGGCGGCCTCGAGCTGCGCGACGACACGATCGATCTGGCTGAGCCGTCGCAGCAGCGTCGGAAGCGCGGCAGCGTCGGCGCCCCCATCGATGGCCATCACGCCATGGGCTATGCCGAATCGATCCAACGTGTCGAGCAGTCGAGCCCGCACCGGACCCGGCACCGCATGCTCGCCAAGCACGAACGCATCGGTCGACGTCAGATCGGCGGGCACAGACACCATCGTGCGCAATGCAGCCACCAACTCGTCGTCCAGATCCGCAATCGCCAGCAGGGCGACCATCGGCACCGTCGGCACCCCGGTCAGCGCCTGGTAGTCGGCCGCGCGTCGATACGCCAGCGCAAGCGGCCCGCCGGCACCGAACCCGGTCAGGTCGGCCTTGTTCAGCACGGTCAACATCGGCCGGTCCACATTTGCGAGGGCCGCCCGGTCCTCGGGCTTGAGCGCCTCTGCGATCACCAGCACGCGCACGTCGGCCGCCGCGGGATCGGCCGTGACCGTCACGCCCGCAGCGGTCAGGGCGGCCGCCACGGTGCCGCGTCCGACACCGTCACGACCCCCCACCGCAACCTGCAGAGGTGCAGCAAGACGCCGGATTATCGGCGTTAACCGCGGATTGTGGCTCTGCTCAGCGAATCGCGTCAGCGCATCGACGAAAATCTGGTGGCCTTCCGTTGACCCCACCCGAGTGAAACCCGGTCCCAACCGCAAATGTTGGCACTTCCACGGGCACATCGCGAACGGTTGTCCCCAGTACCAGTCGAAGGCAACTGTTGGGTATCAATCTGTATCACGATGCGGGTGCTCAAGCCTTGATGAGCGACCATGGACGGATGCAAACGCCCAGGCCGGATGTTGCCGGCCGCCCGGCTTCGGGGCCCGACGTCGCCGAGCCGCATTTGCATCCCCGGGTCACCACCTTTCGTACCCGCCGCTCGACGCTGTCCGGGGGCCAACAGGCCACGTGGGAGCGGCTGTGGCCCGAGATCGGCATGCACGCGCGCGACGCCGACGGGCCCGCCCCCCGGCTGGACACCGAGTCCTGGTTCGGCCGGTCGGCCCCGGTGGTGCTGGAGATAGGGTGCGGAAGCGGCACGTCGACGCTCGCGATGGCGAAGGGCGAGCCGCACATCGATGTCGTGGCGGTGGAGGTGTACCGGCGCGGGCTGGCCCAGCTGCTCAGCAGTATCGACCGTGCTTCCACAACAAACCCAGTCACCAACATCCGCTTGGTCCGCGGCGACGGCGTTGACGTGCTCGAGCACATGTTCGGCCCCGCTTCATTGACCGGCGTGCGGGTTTTCTTCCCCGACCCGTGGCCCAAGGCACGCCACCACAAGCGCCGATTGCTGCAACCCGATACCGTTGCGCTGATCGCCGACCGGCTGCGCCCGGGCGGTGTGCTACACGCCGCCACCGACCACGCCGGCTACGCCGAACAGATCGCGGAGGTGGGCGACGCCGAACCGCGGCTGCGCCGCGTCACCGCATCGGACTCGCTGCCGATTTCGGTGCAGCGGCCCGTCACGAAGTACGAAGGCAAAGCCCAGCACGCGGGCAGCGCCGTCGCCGAATTGCTCTGGGAGAAGCAGCCATGAGCCTTACCGAAGGCGACGACGAGTGAGGATCGCAGCGAGGGACGAGCGAGGACCGGAGCGAGGAGGAGTCGAGTGAGCCTCACTGAAGACATCCGGCATATAGAAGATGAGGTAGCCGCGCCGCTGGCGGCCCCCACCGAGGCGACGGCCCGGGTGCTGCTGGTGTGGGACGCGCCGAACCTGGACATGGGCCTCGGCTCGATCCTCGGTGGCAGGCCGACCGCAGCGCACCGGCCCCGATTCGACGCCCTTGGCCGGTGGCTGCTGTCACGCACGGCGGAGCTGTTCGCCGCGCGCCCAGACCTCTCGCTGGAGCCCGAAGCGACCGTCTTCACCAACATCGCCCCAGGTAGCGCCGACGTCGTTCGCCCCTGGGTTGAGGCATTGCGTAACGTGGGCTTCGCGGTCTTCGCGAAACCGAAGATCGATGAAGACAGCGACGTCGACAGCGACATGCTCAACCACATCGCGCTTCGACGCAGCGAGGGGCTGGCCGGCGTGCTGGTGGCCTCCGCCGACGGGCAGGCGTTCAAACACCCGTTAGAGGAAATCGCCCGCGAGGGCGTGCCCGTGCAGGTGCTTGGATTTCGCGAACATGCCAGTTGGGCGTTAGCGTCGGATACCTTGGAGTTCGTCGACCTGGAAGACATTCCTGGTGTTTTCCGGGAGCCGCTACCGCGAATCGGCCTTGATTCGCTGCCCGAGCAGGGGGCTTGGCTGCAG
>JBKOYU010000106.1:0-3286 GCA_046725575.1 Actinomycetota bacterium
GGGCATCCCCAGCGCCCGCGCCCGCATCAATGCCCTCGTCGACCCCGGCAGCTTTCTGGAGATCGGTGCGCTGTGCAAGACGCCGGGTGACCCCAACGCGCTGTTCGGCGACGGTGTGGTGACCGGCCACGCGACCATCAACGGCCGTCCGGTCGGCGTCTTCAGCCACGACCAGACCGTGTTCCAGGGCTCGGTCGGAGAGATGTTTGGTCGCAAGGTCGCCAAGCTGATGGAGTGGGTGGCCATGGTCGGCTGCCCGATCATCGGCATCAACGACTCCGCCGGGGCCCGGATCCAGGACGCGGTCACTTCGCTGGCGTGGTACGCCGAGCTGGGCCGCCGTCACGAGATGTTGCGCGGACTCGTCCCGGAGGTATCCATCATCCTCGGCAAATGCGCTGGGGGAGCGGTATATTCGCCGATCCAGACCGACCTCATTGTGGCGGTGCGCGACCAGGGCTACATGTTCATCACTGGTCCCGATGTCATCAATGACGTCACCGGCGAGGACGTCACTCTCGACGAGCTGGGCGGCGCCGACAATCAGGCCCGCTACGGCAACATCCACCAGGTCGTCGAGGACGAGGCCGCGGCCTTTCAGTATGTGCGCGACTACCTGGGTTTCCTGCCGGCCAACACCTTTGACGACCCGCCGATCGTCAACCCTGGCCTCGAGCCAGAGATCACCCCGCACGACCTCGAGCTGGACTCGATCGTCCCGGACGCCGACAACACGGCCTACGACATGCACGAGATCCTGCTGCGGATCTTCGACGACGGCGACGTCTTCGACGTCGGCGCGCAACGCGGGCAGGCGATGATCACCGCATTTGCGCGAGTCGACGGGCGCCCGGTCGGCGTGGTTGCCAACCAGCCGATGTACCTGTCGGGCTCGATCGACAACGAGGCGTCCGACAAGGCGTCCGGTTTCATCCGGTTCTGCGACTCCTACAATCTCCCACTGGTTTTCGTGGTTGACACCCCTGGCGCTCTGCCCGGTGTCGAGCAAGAAAAAGGGGGCATCATCAAGCGCGGTGGCCGCTTCTTCAACGCTGTCGTTGAGGCCGACGCGCCGAAGGTGACGATCATCGTCCGCAAGGCGTACGGCGGCGGGTACGCGGTGATGGGCTCCAAGCAGTTGTCCGCCGATTTGAACTTCGCCTGGCCCACCGCACGCATCGCGGTGATCGGCGCCGAGGGTGCGGCCCAGCTTCTGATGAAGCGCTTCCCCGACCCGAATGCGCCTGAGGCGCAAGAGGTCAAGCGCCAGTTCGTCGAGGGCTACAACCTCAACTTGGCCATTCCGTGGATCGCCGCCGAGCGTGGCTACATCGACGGCGTGATCCAGCCGCACGAAACACGACTTCTGCTGCGCAAATCCATGCGGCTGTTGCGCGACAAGCAGATCGATCGCGTGCAGCGCAAGCACGGCCTAACCCCGATCTAAGCCGCACGCGAAGGATGCGTCCATGCCGCTAGCCGAGGGCGAGGTGGTCGCGGGGTACACGATCCTGCGATCGCTGGGAGCCGGTGGGATGGGGGAGGTGTATCTCGCCCAGCACCCACGGCTGCCGCGCCGCGACGCGCTCAAGGTGCTGTCCGCGTCGGTCTGCGCTGAAAGCGAGTATCGGCAACGGTTCAACCGTGAGGCCGACGTTGCGGCGACGCTGTGGCACCCACACATCGTCGAGGTGCATGACCGCGGAGACGTCGACGGTCAGCTGTGGATCTCGATGGACTACGTCGAGGGGACCGACGCCGGACGTCTGCTCGCTGAGCGCTATCCGGATGGGATGCCGCTCGAGGAGGTCGTGCGGATCGTGACCGCGGTCGCCGACGCACTCGACTATGCACACCAACGCGGGCTGTTGCACCGCGATGTGAAGCCCGCCAACATCCTGATGGCGAACCATGACGCCGAGCGCGAGCGGATCCTGTTGGCCGACTTTGGGATTGCCCGCTGGATCGGTGAACCGAGCGCGCTCACCGGAACGAACATGACCGTGGGCACCGTCGCGTACGCCGCACCAGAGCAGCTCAAGGGTGAGGAGATCGACGGACGCGCCGACCAGTACGCGCTTGCGGCGACGGCCTTTCAACTGTTGACCGGCACTCCGCCGTTCCAACACTCCAATCCCGCCGTCGTGATCAGCAAGCACCTCACCGCGGATCCGCCAAAGATCGGCAGCCGCCGTCCCGAGTTGTCAAGCCTCGGACCGGTATTCGACAAGGCGCTCGCCAAGTCGCGCGGCGATCGATACGGCAAATGCATTGATTTCGCCCGTGCCCTCGCCCATCACATCGGCATGGAGGAGCAACAGCTCGGCGCGGACGCGACCATGTTGGCGCCCGCCGCGACCGGCCCGCGGCATGCCAAGGCCGAGGCTAAGCCGCGCCGCCGCATCATCGTCCCGGCGGGCATCGCACTCGTTGTGATCGCAGTCGCCGGAGTCGGTTTCGTGATAGTCGACCGCATGCGCGACCACTCCGCAGAAGCCAAGCCGCACCCGTCACCCGCATCGTCGGCTCCCGCACCGCCGGGCAATGTCACGTTGCCGGTGGTGGTCGTCGGCGCCAACTGCGCGACGCTGGGCGCGGCGGGCATCACCGAAAGCGGTGCCCCGGCGTACTGCGCACACCTGCCGACGACGAATGCCACGATCTGGTCGCTGTATCCGGGCGAGATCTCCAGTCCGACCGCCACGGCGGGCCCGAACGATGAGGTGTACCCGTCGGAAACGGAGTCACCGGTTCTGGTGTGTATGGAGCAGACCGGGCAGTCGCACGTGGACTGCCACGACGACATTTTGCAGAGCAACTCGACGGCGACGCCAACGTCGTAGCGGGTGAAAAATGATGAAGCGACTCGCGTTTGCGGCAGTTCAACCGACGATCGCTCCGCGATGAGTTTTCCTCCTGGGGCGCTAGCTTCGACGAAGACTCCGCGGCCGCCGCGGTGACGGCCTTACCCGCATCCAGCGGCATCGCCGGGCGGTCGCGGTCATTGCCTGCACCGGTGTCCACGAGCACCGTCAGCCCGTCCACCCCGACGACCCAGGTTTGATGTGCGGGTAAGCTCCGCGTTGCCAAGCCGAATGCGGTCCGCCACTTAGGGTCCGATGCGGATCTTGCCGGGCTTCCACAGCCCGCTGTGTGTGGCGGTGCCGAATTGAAGTCGCGCAGCTTGGGCATTCACTATGGTGTCGAACTTGCGCAACGAGCCCCAGTCGCGACCCCAGTCATTAGACAGGTACGTCGCCATCACGTGTGCCCGCAACAGTAGGTC